>NZ_JACJDS010000015.1:0-113147 GCF_014163635.1 Pseudoalteromonas sp. SR44-8 | reverse complement strand
CCGCTTACCGCTTACCGCTTACAGCTTACAGCTTACAACTTACAGCTTTTATATAACTGCACCAAGTTGGAAAATAGGTAAGTACATGGCAATAATTAAACCGCCAACCAGTACGCCGAGTACCGCCATAATAAGCGGCTCTAATAAGCTCGATAGGCCATCTACTGCATCATCAACTTCTTGCTCATAAATAGTGGCGACTTTTGCCAGCATACCATCTAAAGAGCCTGACTCTTCACCTATGGCGACCATTTGTATCACCATATCGGGGAATATTTTTGAGTTGCGCATCGCCCAGTTCATTTGATTACCCGAGCTTACTTCAGCTTTAATGTCTAAAATAGCATAACGATAAACCGCATTACCTGAAGCGCCAGCAGCTGAGTCCAGCGCATCAACTAGCGGTACACCTGCCGCAAAGGTGGTCGAAAGTGTACGAGCATAACGTGCCACTGCAGCTTTGTTTAAAATCATACCAATTACCGGCATTTTTAAAATAGCGCGATCGGTGGCATCGCGTAGTTTTTTACTTTTTAGTAGCGCTTCCTTATAAGCGTAACCAAAGCCAAAGAGCGCAATCAATATAATCCACCAGTATTCTTGCATAAACTCAGAGATGGCAATGACCATTAAAGTAAATGCAGGGAGTTCTGCACCAAAGCCGGCAAAAATATCTTGAAATTGTGGTACGACAAAAATAAGCAGGATTGAGGTAACAATTAAGGCCACCACCAATACCGCTATAGGGTAGAACATTGCTTTTTTAATTTTTGATTTCAGCGCTTCGGACTTTTCTTTATAAAGTGCAACGCGATCAAATATTTTATCTAAAGAGCCAGATTGTTCACCAGAGGCGACTAAATCACAATATAAATCATCAAAATAACGAGGGTGTTTACGCAGTGCATTAGATAAAGTACCACCGGCTTTGACTTCATCGCCAATAGTTTCCATCAGTTTGCCAACACTTTTATTAGTGGCACCAGTGCCAATCATTTCTATTGATTGAATAAGGGGAACACCTGCCATTAACATAGTGGCAATTTGCCGCGTCACTAAAGCAATATCTTTTGCTGTAATTTTCTGCATACGTGCGCCAAATAGAGGTTTGGCTTTACGTTTAACTTTTGAGGGGGTGATGCCTTGTTTACGTAATTGGGCTTTGACTAAAGCTATACTCATCCCATTCATTTCACCTTCTAAACGTTTCCCTCGGGCGCTTACACCAACCCATTCGAAGGTATCTTGTCCTTTTTTATCTGTTTCTTTAGCCATTACTTTATTCCGAATTACGTTTAGGAAATAAAAAATTATTATACTCTATAGTAGCCAGCTTTAACTGCTTAAACAATTGATTAGATAAACTTAAGCTGATTAAATAGGCTTAATTCAATTTGTTTATCTTTTAGTTGGAGTGTAATGCGTTAATGAGTGTTATTTACTTAAGAAAACTAAAATGGTCTGGTTTGCATTTTTTACTCGGACTACTTGTATTATCGATTGCTGGTTTTTATATTTATTCTCAGTGGTTTTATGCAGGTAGACATTATTTAACAGACTTAGTTGGACTTGCTGGAATCATTCTATCAATTGATTTAATTCTCGGGCCGGTACTTTGTTTTTGGTTATTATCGCCAGTAAAAACAAGGAAAGAAAATATCACCAACCTGATACTTATCGTATTTTTGCAAGTAATTTCTTTAGGTTATGGTGTAAAGCAAATTGACAGTCAGCGCTTAGCTTATATTGTGAAATGGCAGGCATCATATTTTGCAATTTCAAAAGGCGATGCGAGAGGTGGGTATACGTTCGAGGGTTTTTACTCGTTTAATGAACCAGCTGTTGGCACTAAAAACCGTCCGTTGTACGACAAGTTAATTGGCCAATCGATTCCACCAATCGAAATGAATGAGTTTTTTGAATCAACAGATTTTGCAACTGAGTGTAAAACAATATGTGGGGTAATCACCAAGAATGGCATTGTTAATATTACAAAAAGCAATGGTGTACTTACCTTTAACAAGTCCCTTCGCTAATACATGTACTTGCAGAAGATAACTCCCACTGGAGTTGATTTGCATTTATATTCGCAACCATGATGTAAGTATCACCAGCATTTGATATTGAAGCTTCACTGCTTGCAGTGGAGGTTATTTTATAGTTCCCTGCTGTGTTTAATATCTCAATATTAGCAATGAACTTTGGTGCAAGATAATTTGATTTATTGGTACCTATTTTACTGAATGAGTCACAATTATTGAGTGTTTCTCTAGCATAAAAACAAACTTCAATAGCGCGTTGCAGGGCGTTAGTTGCAAGTACTACTTCCGTAAATTTAGCGCGTTTGTAGTGGTTGTTATAGGCAGGAAGAGCTAATGACACCAAAATCCCCACAATGGCGATGGTAATCATTAGCTCGATCAATGAGAAGCCGAGTGCTTTTCTCATTAACTTTAGCTGTGCTTCGTTATTAGCAAAGCCCATCAGCGATGCATGAGCCAGTTTGTGCCCAAGTTAATGTGCCTAAAGATACAGCTCCACTAACAGCTGGTGTTGGTGTTAAAATATAAGTTGAATCATCTACTGTTGATTCACCCGTTGCAGTCACAACTGCTGTAGTTGCTGTAATTCCAACACTTTTCACTTGTTTTCCTGCAGCTGCGCCATCTACATCTAAACCAATTTTCCCAGCAGTATCACAGTTAGCTAAACTACCTTCACCACGAGTCTGATAACATACATCTACGAGTCCTTTAGCTGAAGATGCAGCAAGTACAACTTCAGAAAAACGTGCTTTTTTAGTGTAAGTTTGGTACTGCGGTAATGCAATAGCTGCAAGAATACCGATGATTGCGATAACAATCATTAATTCAATTAGGGTAAAACCCTTTTGACTTTGTTGTGTCATTTTTTCCATGTTCCTCTCCTAAAGGATAGTGTTTTTGTAAGCTAAATAAATTATGTTAGTAAAGTGTGTAATCACGTTAGCTATTGTAACTGCTTTATCTTACGGTTTTTTTAAAATCGTTAAATTACTAATACCTAACCCAGTGCCTAGCTAAATAATGCTGGATAGGTTTTAGCAACTATTAAAATTACTCTGTTAGATCTACTTTAGCACTAAAACAGCTGATTGAAAGCGGCTTTAACTGCATTTCATCGAATTTTAAAAACTTTCTTCACCCACTACTTGGTATTAATGTTGTTTATTTAACTCACAGCTTTCATCAAAGTAGCCGTGCGGTGTAAAACAATACCTGAAAGTAGTTCTTTAGAATTGGTTGAAAGTTAATTCATTCATCCTAGAGGCTTACATTAGCACTATTTCGTATTATATAAAGCACTAAAATTAACATTTTGTTACAGTGTAAGCCTTTCGGCGTATTTAATGCTTTTTTAATCAGTTTGTCAACGCATTAGGGAAACATAATATTTGTTATTTAGTTTGATTATTACTCAAAGCGCATTGATAAATCGATTGACTGTAAATTTTTTGTAAGTGCCCCGCTGGATATAAAATCGACCCCAGCCTGTGAGTAGGTGCGCAGTGTTTCTAAGGTCATATTACCCGAGACTTCTAATTTAGCGCGCTTATCGGTCAGTACCACCGCTTGTTGAATTTGCGCAACGCTAAAGTTATCCAGCATTATAATATCAGCACCGGCTGTAATGGCTTGATCTAGCTCAATAAGTGATTCTACTTCTACTTCTACTGGTTTAGTTGGGTGATTAAGTTTTGCTTGCGCTACGGCTTTATCAATGCCACCGCAGGCGGCAATGTGGTTTTCTTTAATTAAAAACGCATCAAATAAGCCAATGCGATGATTTGCGCCACCGCCACATTTGACCGCGTACTTTTGTAATGCACGTAGGCCCGGAATTGTTTTACGGGTATCGAGTAGTTGGGTGTTAGTGCCACTGAGTTCTTTTACATAATGCGCTGTGGTGGTTGCTGTACCTGACAAGGTTTGTACAAAATTAAGTGCGGTACGTTCGGCTGTTAAAATAGCGCGGGCAGAACCTATTGCTGTAAATAAGGTATCGTTAGCTTTAACTGTATCACCATCATTTACCAATACATTAACGGCTACACTCGGATCAACTTGTTTGAATACTTCTAAGATAATGTCTTTACCGCAAAACACGCAATCTTCACGGGTGATCACTTTGGCATTAGCATGCTGCGCCGCTGGAATTAATTGCGCGGTGATGTCGCCTTGTTCGGCTGTTTGGTAATTTAAATCTTCATCAAGGGCAAGTTTAACCAATTGGCTTAAAAGGCTGTGTGGGATAGACATTATAAAAGCTCATTATAATTAGGAAATTGCACAAATTTTACATGGTTTGAAAGTGAAAGAGAAGGCTGAAGCTATAAGTTTGATTAGGTTCTAGAGAGTGAGGTTCTAGGTTTTAGGAAGTGACTAGGTGCTAGGGTGTATTCGAAGCTCGTCGCTCGAAGCCCGTGGCATTTGTTCTTCTCATTCACTTCTCTTTGTGCAAAAGTCTTTTAGTGATTTATTCACCACAGAGATCATCGAGCTCACAGAGGAAAACCAATAGGTAATAGTGATTAACTTTACTTTTGTCTTCTCGGTGTGGCAAAGCGCCTCGGTGGTGAAATAGTGTATCTGTGTAAATGTAAAAACAGTCGCGAGGTAAACTCGCTGCTACCAATGCGTAGGTGCGGGTTTACCCCGCGTATATTCACAAACAGGTTATGAGACGCCGTGCATTAGATAAGTAATTTAAAAATAGGTTCTAGGTTTTAGGAAGTGACTAGATACTAGGGCATATTCGAAGCTCCCCGCTCGAAGCCCGTGGCATTTGTTCTTCTCATTCACTTCTCTTTGTGCAAAAGTCTTTTAGTGATTTATTCACCACAGAGAGCACCGAGCTCACAGAAGAAAAACCAATAGGTAATAGTGATTAACTTTACTTTTGTCTTCTCGGTGTAGCAAAGCGCCTCGGTGGGCTCGGTGGTTAAATAGTGTGTCTGTGTAAATGTAAAAACAGTCGCGAGGTAAACTCGTTGCTACCAATACGTAGGCGCGGGTTTACCCCGCGTATATTCACAAACAGGTTATGAGACGCCGCGCATTAGAGAAGTAATTTAAAAATAGGGACTAGGTTTTAGGAAGTGACTAGATGCTAGGGGGTATTCGAAGCTCGTCGCTCGAAGCCCGTGGCATTTGTTCTTCTCATTCACTTCTCTTTGTGCAAAAGTCTTTTAGTGATTTATTCACCACAGAGAGCACCGAGCTCACAGAGGAAAAACCAATAGGTAATAGTGATTAACTTTACTTTTGTCTTCTCGGTGTAGCAAAGCGCCTCGGTGGGCTCGGTGGTTAAATAGTGTGTCTGTGTAAATGTAAAAATAGTCGCGAGGTAAACTCGCTGCTACCAATGCGTAGGTGCGGGTTTACCCCGCGCAATTAAAATTTATTCACAAAGAGGATAAGAGGCGCTGCGCTTTAGAGGAAAATAGGAAAATAGGAACTAGGGAAGTGACTAGCTGCTAGGTGAACTTACAGCCCGCAGCTCGTTACCCGTAGCCCGTGGCTTTCTCTTCTCGGTGGTGAAATTGGTTTGTCTATGGAAATGTAAAAACAGTTGCGAGGTAAACTCGTTGCTACCGGCGCAAAACAATGAAAGTGCTTTGCTGTTATTCTACTTGGAAATCTATTAGCATCTGACTATACATTTATTTACAGGCCATTATGAATATAAACTATGAAAATAAACTCTTTTGGTGTCGTTAGTACCGCTATCCAGCGACCAAGTACGCATTTTGATGAGCGCCCACTAGGTGAGGAAATATCTTTATTAGTGATTCATAATATTTCCTTGCCAGCAGGGCAGTTTGCCACGCCGTTTGTGGATGATTTGTTTATGGGATGTATTGATTGCCAAGCACACCCTAGCTTTGCTGATTTAAAGGGGTTGAGAGTTTCAGCACATTGTTTTATCAAACGCAGCGGTGAAATAGTTCAGTATGTGCCTTTTAGTAAACGTGCTTGGCATGCTGGCCAGTCTGAGTTTTTAGGACGTAGTCAGTGTAATGATTTTAGTATTGGTATTGAGCTTGAAGGTACAGATACAACGGCGTATACCCAAAATCAATATAATGCATTACAATCCTTAACTAAGACATTGATATATAAATACCCAGCTATCACACGCTCGCGTGTTGTTGGCCATTGTCACATTGCACCAGGGCGAAAAACAGACCCTGGAGACAGTTTTGATTGGAATCATTATTTTGCTGCTATATTTTAACTAGCGCCCATTTGGAAAGAGAAAAGTATGATCTTAATTTCTATAATAATAGCTCTGATATTAGAGCGTTTAGGTGCCCGATCTGATTATTGGCAAATAAGCTATTACGCGCAAGGCTATTTAACACGTTCAAAAAAACAGCTTGGCGAGCAAGGTCTATTCAATTCGCCTGCAGGATTTATTATTTGGCTGTGTTTGCCGGTATTACTTGTGGCGGTTATTTTTACCTTATCTGATTTTGTATTATGGCAGTTAGCCATAAATGTGGCTGTGCTGCTGGTTTGCTTTGGCTGTGCTAAACAACGTGCTTTATATAAGTCCTATTTAAATGCGCTAACCCGTGATGATCAGCAAGCGGCAACCTTATATGCACTGCAAATGGGGCAAAAGAAAACGGAAGAGCAAAAAGGCGGCGAAACTTTTGGACAAACGTTGGCTTGGGTAAACTTTCGTTTTTATTGTGCAGTTATTTTTTGGTTTGTAATATTAGGCGTACCTGGCGCGACCTTGTATGCATTAGTACGTACTTTTGCTGATTTAGTGCAGGACGACCATAAAGTTGTGTATGCCAAACGTTTTAAACTTATTCATTCATTATTATTTTGGCTTGATTGGTTACCAGCCAGAATCGCCAGCTTTGGTTATCTAGTAATAGGTAACTTTAATAAAGGCACCAGTTGCTGGCTGCATTATGCACTCGATTTTACAGTGAGTAACCGTAAAGTGGTTACTAATACCGCGCTTGCCGCAGAGCAAATAGAACAGCAACATTTTGGTTGCGCGTATGAAGCAACTTGTATGATGAAGCTTGTAAAACGAAATGTGTTATTTTACTTGGTGTTGATTGCCTTGCTAACGTTGTTTGGCGGGTTAGCGTAAATAAACAGGTGCTAGGTTTTAGGGAAGTTATTGTTAAAACCTAAAACCTAAAGCTTCATCTCCCAATCATCTGGTCAGACCATTGTGTTTTTTTATAAAATTCCTTCCTAAACACAGGCTTTATCTCATACTGTTTGATCTTTGTGCAAAATACGTTAGGGTGTTTTTTAAGGTGCGTCGCAGCGAAATTGACAGCAAACTTGCTTTTTGATAACGTATGGCTCAAATTTGGTATGACCAATTTACCTTTTGGTCTAGTCTCTGGGCACAAACTTGGATTTTTCAGGTTACATTTCCACTACAATGCGGACGTTGATTAATGTCTTTAAAGATTAAAGCAGCAAAACTATCGGATGTTATTTTACAGCAACTTGAGAACATGATTCTTGAGGGCTCATTAGCACCGGGTGAGAAACTGCCGCCAGAGCGTGAATTAGCCAAACAATTTGAAGTGTCTCGCCCTTCATTACGTGAAGCCATTCAAAAGCTAGAGGCAAAAGGCTTAGTAACGCGACGTCAAGGTGGCGGGACGTTTGTAAAAAATCAGCTAGAAGAAGGGCTCACTGATCCGTTATTTGACTTGATCAGTAAACATCCTGAATCACAGTTTGATTTACTAGAGTTTCGTCATGCTCTCGAAGGGATTGCAGCTTATTATGCTGCGCTTCGTGGTACTAGCACTGACTTTGCTAAAGTTAAGCAAAGCTTTGAATGCATTGCATTGGCTCATGATGATTTACTACAAAAAGCCAAAGCAATTAACGCGTTTCACTTTAGTGTTGCAGAAGCCTCGCATAATGTGGTGTTACTGCATTTAGTGCGCGGTATGCGGGCATTGCTTGAGCAAAATGTTTTACAAAATTTAACGGTATTGTTAGAGAAGCCGCATATTAGTTCGCGCTTAGCTGAGCACCGCCGTTTATTGATGGATGCAGTGATTGAAGGGAATCCAGAGCAGGCGCGACTTGCCAGTAATGCTCACTTAGCTTTCATTGAAGAAGCGTTATTGGAAGCAGGTAAAGAGCATTCACGAATTGAGCGTAGTTTAAGACGCACAAAGCAAAATTAAGTAACAAAAAACTAAGTTAAAGATAAATAATTTAAGCAAGTGCTGTATATGGCAACACGATTACCACAGTGCTAATTAAGAACATTCGTATTTTAAACATAAGGAAACCTCCATATGTCTGAAGTCAATAAAATTGACGTAGACGCGCTAGAAACACAAGAGTGGTTACAAGCTCTTGAATCAGTTGTGCGTGAAGAAGGTGTTGAACGTGCTCAGTTTTTACTTGAGCAAGTATTAGAGCAAGCCCGTTTAGACGGTGTTGATATGCCAACAGGTATCAACACAAACTACGTTAATACGATCCCGGTAGATCAAGAACCTGCTTACCCAGGGGACGTAAACCTTGAGCGCCGTATTCGTTCTATTATTCGTTGGAACGCAATCATGATTGTATTGCGTGCTTCGAAAAAAGACCTCGACCTAGGCGGCCATATGGCGTCTTACCAGTCATCAGCGGCGTTTTATGAAGTATGTTTTAACCATTTCTTCAAAGCCCCAAATGATGTAGACGGCGGTGACTTAGTTTATTATCAAGGTCATATTTCTCCGGGTATTTATGCACGTGCATTTGTTGAAGGTCGTTTATCTGCTGCGCAGCTTGATAACTTCCGTCAAGAAGTTGATGGCGAAGGTTTACCATCTTACCCACACCCTAAATTAATGCCTGAATTCTGGCAGTTCCCTACGGTATCTATGGGTCTTGGTCCTATCGCATCTATTTACCAAGCGCGCTTCTTAAAGTACCTAGATGGTCGTGGTTTAAAAGACACTAAAAACCAACGTGTATACGCGTTTTTAGGCGATGGCGAAATGGATGAGCCAGAATCGCGTGGCGCTATTTCTTTTGCTGCCCGTGAAAAACTAGACAACCTTTGTTACTTAATTAACTGTAACTTACAGCGCCTAGATGGCCCAGTAATGGGTAATGGTAAAATCATTCAAGAGCTTGAAGGTCTATTCAAAGGCGCTGGCTGGAATGTGATCAAGCTAGTGTGGGGCAGCGGCTGGGATATCCTACTAGCTAAAGACACCACAGGTAAGTTATTGCAATTGATGAACGAAACAGTCGATGGCGATTACCAAACTTATAAAGCTAAAAATGGCGCGTACGTACGTGAGCATTTCTTTGGTCGTTATCCTGAAACAGCAGCACTTGTTGCTGATATGACAGATGACGAAATCTTCGCGCTTAAGCGTGGTGGTCATGAGCCATCAAAATTATTCGCTGCATTCAAAAAAGCAGAAGAGACCAAAGGTCGCCCAACAGTTATCCTAGCTAAAACTGTAAAAGGTTACGGCATGGGTGAAGCGGCTGAAGGTAAGAATATTGCTCACCAAGTGAAAAAAATGGACATGTCACACGTTGCCCATTTACGTTCACGTTTAGGTCTTGATGATTTAGTATCTGAAGAGCAACTTGCAGAACTTCCTTATTTAACACTTGAAGAAGGTTCGGCTGAGCACAAGTACTTACATGCTCGCCGTGATGCACTTAAAGGTTATACGCCAAAACGTATTCCTAACTTTACTGAAAAGTTAGTACTGCCAGAAGTAGAAGCGTTCAAGCCACTACTTGAAGAGCAAAAGCGTGATATCTCTACCACTATGGGCTTTGTTCGTGCACTTAATATCTTATTGAAAGATAAAGGTATTGGTAAAAACATCGTACCAATTATTGCCGATGAAGCGCGTACCTTTGGTATGGAAGGTTTATTCCGTCAAATCGGTATTTATAACCCGCATGGCCAAAACTATACGCCGCAAGACCGTGATATCGTTTCTTACTACAAAGAAGCAACATCTGGTCAAGTATTGCAAGAAGGTATCAACGAGTTAGGCGCAATGTCATCGTGGGTTGCTGCGGCAACATCATACAGCACTAACGATTTACCAATGATCCCATTCTATATCTACTATTCAATGTTCGGTTTCCAACGTGTTGGCGACATGGCATGGATGGCGGGTGACCAACAAGCACGTGGTTTCTTATTAGGTGCTACTGCTGGTCGTACAACATTAAACGGTGAAGGCCTACAGCACGAAGATGGTCACAGCCATATTCTTGCTAACACAGTACCTAACTGTATTTCTTACGATCCAACATACGCTTACGAAGTAGCGGTTATTGTTCAAGATGGTATTCGTCGTATGTACGGTGAAGATCAAGAAAATATTTACTACTACCTAACGCTTATGAACGAAAACTATGCACAACCTGCTATGCCAGAAGGTGCTGAAGAAGGTATTCGTAAAGGTATCTACAAGCTAGAAAGCTACGCAGGCAAAAAAGCCAACGTACAGCTATTAAGCTCAGGTACTATCATGACTGAAGTGCGTAAAGCAGCCGCGATTTTAAGTGATGATTACGGTATTGCATCTGATGTGTATTCAGTAACGTCGTTTAACGAATTAACTCGTGAAGGGCAAGATGTTGAGCGTTTTAATATGCTTAACCCTGAAAGCGAACAGAAGACTGCCTACATCACCAGTGTATTAAATGACTCAGTGACTGTTGCCGCAACGGATTACATGAAAAACTACGCAGAACAAGCGCGTTCATTCATTCCAAGCAGCAACTACAAAGTATTAGGTACCGATGGTTACGGTCGTTCTGATAGCCGTGAAAACCTTCGTCGTCACTTTGAAGTTAACGCCAGCTACGTAGTAGTTGCGACGTTATCTGAACTTGCTAAACGTGGTGAAGTTGAGAAGTCAGTTGTGGTTGAAGCACTTAAAAAGTTCAACATCGACACTAACAAACTTAATCCACTGTACGCATAAGAGGTTTGCAATGAGTATTGAAATTAAAGTACCAGATATCGGTGGCGATGAAGTCGAAGTAACCGAAATTCTAGTGAGCGTTGGTGACAAAGTTGACGTTGACCAATCATTACTAACTGTCGAGGGTGATAAAGCCTCAATGGAAGTACCTGCGGCACAAGCCGGTACTGTAAAAGAAATCAAAGTAAACGTGGGCGACACGGTTACTACGGGTTCTTTAGTATTCTTGTTTGAAGGTGAAGAGCAAGCATCTAGCGAAGCGCCTGCAGAACCAGCAAAATCTGAAGCTGCAGCACCTGCTGCGTCTTCAGGTTCAACAACTAAAGAAGTCACCGTACCAGATATCGGCGATGATGAAGTTGAAGTAACGGAAATCATGGTTGCTGTTGGCGACACCGTTGAAGAAGAACAATCTATCTTAAACGTTGAAGGCGACAAAGCGGCAATGGAAGTACCAGCGCCGTTTGCAGGTACAGTTAAAGAAATTAAAGTTGCCGCTGGCGATAAAGTAAAAACAGGCTCTTTAGTGTTTGTTTTTGAAGTGGCTGGTAGTGAGCCTGCAGCTGCGAAAGCAGAAACAGCGCCAGCTCAAGAGTCTGCGCCGGCACAAAGTTCAGCGCCAAGCAGTAAAGAAGTAAACGTGCCTGATATCGGCGGTGATGAGGTTGAAGTCACTGAAGTGATGGTTGCAGTAGGCGATAAGGTTACTGAAGATCAGTCAATCTTAAACGTTGAAGGCGACAAAGCGGCAATGGAAGTACCAGCACCGTTTGCCGGTACTGTTAAAGAGATTAAAGTTGCTGCGGGCGATAAAGTATCGACCGGTTCACTTATCTTTGTATTTGAAGTGCAAGGCAGTGCACCTGCAGCTACCGCTGAAAAAGCGGCTTCTGAATCTGCACCAGCAGCGAAAGCAGAATCAGCTCCAGCTGCACAAGCAGCGCCTGCAAAAGCGAGCAATGAAAGTTTTGAAAACAATAGTGCGTATGCTCATGCATCGCCAGTTGTTCGCCGCTTAGCCCGTGAGTTTGGTATTAACCTTGCGAACGTAAAAGGCTCAGGTCGTAAAAATCGCGTTGTGAAAGAAGACGTGCAAGACTATGTGAAGAACTTAGTTAAGCAAGTTGAATCAGGCCAATTAGCGACAGCTTCTGGCAATACTGGTGGTAGTGAACTTGGTTTGATTCCATGGCCAAAAGTTGATTTTGCTAAATTTGGTGAAATCGAAGAGAAAAAACTATCTCGTATTCAAAAGCTATCGGGTAAAAACTTACACCGTAACTGGGTGCAAATCCCGCATGTTACGCAGTTTGATGAAGCTGATATCACAACTCTTGAAGAGTTCCGTAAAGAGCAAAATGCCCTTAGCGAGAAGAAAAAGCTAGGTGTTAAAATCACCCCGCTGGTATTTGTAATGAAAGCAGCAGCGAAAGCACTTGCTGAGTTCCCTACATTTAACTCATCACTATCTAACGACGGTGAAAGCTTAATTCTTAAGAAGTACATCAATATAGGTGTTGCTGTTGATACGCCAAACGGTTTGGTTGTGCCAGTATTTAAAGATGTTGATAAGAAAGGCATCATTGAATTATCGCGTGAATTAATGGAAGTATCTGTTAAAGCGCGTGACGGCAAACTTACCTCGTCTGATATGCAAGGTGGTTGTTTTACAATTTCAAGCCTTGGTGGTATTGGCGGTACAGCCTTTACGCCAATCGTAAATGCCCCAGAAGTTGCTATTTTAGGTGTCTCTAAGTCTGAAATTAAACCTAAGTGGAATGGCAAAGAGTTTGAACCAAAACTAATGGTTCCACTTTCTATGTCTTACGACCATAGGGTGATTGACGGTGCACTAGCGGCACGCTTTACTGTAACTTTAGCAAGTTACATGAGCGATATTCGCCAATTAGTAATGTAAGCAATTGCTGCATGTAGCGAAATAAATAGAATCAAATCCCAGCCAGTTGTTTTTTGCTGGGATTTTTACCATTTGCAATGATACAATCTTTATATATCTTGCATAAATTTTTGATCTGCTCTCCCTTTCTGCCTTGCAGAAACATGGCAGTTAAACTTTAGGGCAGTGTCCCGTTCAAACAATTAAGGTAAAAGCATGAGCAACGAATTAAAAACTCAAGTTGTTGTACTAGGCGGTGGTCCTGGTGGTTATTCTGCGGCTTTCCGTGCTGCTGACTTGGGCTTAGAAGTAACAGTAGTAGAATCTCGCGACACATTAGGCGGTGTATGTCTTAATGTTGGTTGTATTCCTTCTAAAGCACTTTTACACGTAGCTAAAGTAATTGATGATGCAGCAGAAATGTCATCTCATGGTGTAACTTTTGGCGCACCACAAATTGATTTAGATAAAATTCGTTCGTGGAAAGAGTCAGTTGTTAGCCAACTTACTGGTGGCCTAGACGGTATGGCTAAAATGCGTAAAGTTAAAGTGGTTTACGGTTACGGTAAATTCACAGGTAGCAACACGCTTGATGTTGAAGGCGCTGACGGTAAAACAACAATTACTTTTGATAACGCTATCATTGCTGCTGGTTCTAAACCTGTAAACTTACCTTTCATTCCTGAAGATGACCGCGTAATTGATTCAACCGGTGCACTAGAGCTTAAAGACATCCCTGAAAAGCTATTAGTATTAGGTGGTGGTATTATTGGTCTTGAAATGGGTACTGTGTATCGCGCACTAGGTTCTGCAATCGACGTGGTTGAATTTGCTGACCAACTAGTACCAGCTGCTGATAAAGACATCATCAAGATTTACCAAAAATACGTAAGTGATAAATTTAACGTTATGCTATCAACTAAAGTTGTTGGCGTAGAAGCGAAAGATGACGGCTTATACGTTACATTTGAAGGTAAAAACGCACCAGATGAACCAGTACGTTATGACAAAGTATTAGTTGCTGTTGGTCGTACACCAAACGGTAACTTATTAGATGCTGACAAAGCGGGTGTTAATGTTGATGAGCGTGGCTTCATTAATGTTGATAAGCAACTTAAAACTAACGTTGACCACATCTTCGCGATTGGTGACTTAGTTGGCCAACCTATGCTTGCGCACAAAGCGGTTCATGAAGGTCACGTTGCTGCTGAAGTTATCTCTGGTCAAAAACATTACTTTGATCCGAAATGTATTCCTTCAATTGCCTATACTGACCCAGAAATCGCTTGGGTTGGCGTAACTGAGAAAGAAGCAAAAGAGCAAGGCTTAAGCATCGAAACAGCTGTATTCCCATGGGCTGCATCAGGTCGTGCAATTGCATCTTCTCGTACTGAAGGTTCTACTAAACTGATCTTTGATAAAGAAAGTGGCCGTATTATCGGTGGTGCTATGATTGGTATTAACGCAGGTGAAATGCTGGGCGAAATCGGTCTAGGTATCGAAATGGGCGCTGACGGTGAAGATTTAGCATTAACTATTCATGCTCACCCAACATTGAACGAATCAATCGGCCTTGCAGCTGAAATATTTGAAGGTTCAATCACTGATTTACCAAACAAAAAAGCAGTTAAAAAGAAGAAGTAAGTTCTTTTAGTTAATTGTTTAAAAACCCAAGCCTCGGCTTGGGTTTTTTGTTTTTAATGGTCATAAGTTGATTAATATGACCCTTTAAAATTTACGGCTTATTGCTAAGTCCTGTTTACCTCGCTCCCACCCCTTTATGCTCAGCTTGCGCAAGTTGTATATATTTACGCTCGACTAGTTGTGATAGCGGCACGAGTTCAAAACCTTGTTGTTCAAGTTCGGGTAGCATGCGCTGTAAGAATTCAATGGTTTCAGGGTAAGGGTGGGCAATCGCGATGGCGAAGTTATAACGTTCGGCTTTATACTTTAGTTCGTTGAGGCGAAATTGTAACTGTTTCTCATTGGGAATATTATCTAAAAACACATGGCGGCCGACATTTTCAACGCCATATAAGTTGGCAACATTTTGCGCTTGGCTTAAGCCTGTAGTGCGGCTATCTAAAAAGTACAGGTTGCGCTTTTTCAGCACTTCCATAGTCCATTTCATGGGCAGGCTTTCTTGAGTAAGTGCTGAGCCCATATGATTATTTACACCTTTGACCTGCGGTAAGGTTGCAAGCGCATTGCCGAGGGTGATTTGTAATTGTTCTTTACTCATATTGCTGGTGAGTGCGCCGGGGCCAAGTGCTTTGCTGCTGTCGAGTGCTTGCATGGGAATATGCAGCAGTAATTCTTTATTCGACTTACTGGCTAGGCGCGCAAAAACTTGCGAATACGGGGTATGAGGCAAAATCGAGAACGATATTTTACCTGGTAAATTTAGGATTTCGAGGTCGCGTTGATGATTGCCAATATCATCAATCACAATCGCTATTTGCTTATTTGCGGCAAGCGTAGGCAAGCTAAAAAAAAGCCAGAACAACCAAGTTAATTTTTTCACGTTTATAATTTTTATTATCTTTTTTATAGTGAGCTAAAAGCTTTATTTCATAGTTAATAGCTGCTGTGCTTTTAATAACAGTGGATCAGCTGAGTCTTTGCGTGACCATGGCCGATCGTCATTTCCTTGTTCGTTTTTTATTATAACTACTTTATCAATTTGCGAAAGGGTTGATTGATTAATCGCCACATCGGGGGTGACTCCAATCCCCTCAATAGATTGACCCGATGGGGTAAAGTATTTTGCAGTGGTTAATTTTAGTGCTGTATTACCATTGCCTAATGGGATCAAAGATTGCACCGATCCTTTGCCAAATGATTGGCTGCCAATTAGTGTGGCACGGTGATTGTCTTTAAGTGCAGCGGCTAAAATCTCTGCTGCTGAGGCCGAGTTTTCATTAATAAGTACGACGATTGGCGCACCATTTAAAATATCACCTTTTTTGGCGCGAAAGTGCTGGTTTGCATCATAAAAGCGACCTTTGGTGGTGACTATGGTGCCACTTTGTAAAAATAGATCCGATACCGCTACAGCACTTTGTAATGTGCCGCCTGGATTGTCGCGTAAATCGAGCACTAAGCCTGTAAGTGGATTACCGTAATGGCTTTGCAGTGCTGTTATTTGCCGCGCAACATCATGCAAGGTGTGATTGGTAAAGCTATTTATTGCCAAATAACCAATACCAAACTCTGATAATGAACTGGTGACACTCTCTAAGTTAATTTCTGATCTAGTCAGGGTAAAATAAATAGCTTGTGGTGAATTACTTCGTTCAACCGTTAAGGTAACCGTTGCTGTGTCACTAGCTTTAATCATTTGCGCAACTTGATTGATGTCTTTATGTGCGACTGTTTGCTGATTAACGGCAAGTAGCACATCATTTATTTGTACTCCGGCAATGGCTGCGGGAGAGTCTTTAATTGTGTTTACAATAATAATTTTTTGTTGTTGCTGTTTTATTTCAATCCCAAGGCCTGTGTAGCGGCCATTAGTGCTGCTAAATAGCGCTTCTAACTCGTGTTCATTAAGGTACTTAGAGTAAGGGTCTAGCTGTGCGAGCAGGGCTTCAAATTGTTGACTGCTTTCAAAGCTTTGTTGCAAAGCTAAGTCTTCAACATAATAGGCATGGATATTAAAGAGGATTTCGTTTTTTTGTTGGCTTTTTAAATCGCCCACCGAGGTCACTGCAAAGCTATTAAAACTCAGGCACAAAAAAACGCTAACGAGTAATAAATAGCTTATTAGGATGCGATTAAAAGCAGAGTATTGTAACTGCTGTATTTGTAATTGTGTATTTAGCATCAGCTGCTCCCAGTGGGGTGCAGCTGTTTAATCAATTAAATGCGTCTGCACCATGTTACAGGATTTACTGCGCGTCCTTTGTGGCGTATTTCAAAGTATAGACCAGAATTTGCTTGTCCGCCGCTTTGACCAACTAAAGCGATAATATCGCCTTGGCGTACTATATCACCTACGTCTTTTAGTAAGGTTTGAGTATGGCCGTATAAACTCATAAAGCCTTCACCGTGGTCAATAACAATAACCCAGCCGTAGCCTTTTAACCAATCAGCAAACACGACTTGACCGTTGTGGACGCTATGCACATTATTGCCTTCATTAGCGCCAATTAATACGCCTTTCCAGTCAATACCACCGTGCTTATGTTGGCCGAAGCTGTGCTCAATTTTACCTTTTGTTGGCCAGTTTAATTTACCTTTACTGGCTGATAGGCCCAGTAACTCAACCTTTTTAGTTTTTTCTTTTTCAAGTTCTTGCAAGGTAGCTACTAGGGTTTTTTCATTATCTTTTAAGTAATCAATTGAGTTTTTGGTTGAGCTAAGCTTGGTTTTTAATTCACTGATGTTGGCTTTTCGTTGTTGTTGCGCTGCAATGAGTGCTTGATGACGATTGGCTTGCTCTTTATGGAGCACAACTAAGTGTTGTTTGGTTTTTTCAAGTTCAGTTTGTACATCCGCTATTTCAATCAGGAGTGCTTTTAGCTCATCAATTTGCTCAATGCGCGCTTTGTTGAGGTAATTATAATAACTTAATGTGCGTTCAACCTGTGCGGTATTTTCTTGATTCAATAGCATTTTAGAGTAGTCATGTCCGCCAGACATATAGGCACTTTTAATTTGTGCGGCGAGTGCATGTTGCTGCTCTAGGCGTTTTTCCTCAAGTGCTTCAGCTTGCTGCTGTTGCTGTTGTTGTTGTTTTTCAGTATCGCGAATTGATTGCTCGGCAATATTTAGTGCCTTAGCGTTTTTTGCGATCTCGAGTTCGTGCTGTTGCAGGTTCTTTTGCGATTTTTCGATGTCTTTACGCTGGGCGGCAAGTTCAGCTTGGCTTTGCTTTAACGCCGTTTGGATTTCGCTGAGATCTTTTTTAGTACGATCTTCATTAGCGACGGCAGGGGCCGTCACTAATAAAGTGAGTATTAACGCAGTAACAACGAGCGTACTAAAAATTAATGGGTTAATACTTTTATTCATGGTTTATTTCAATGTCATGATTGGTGTGCCAGTCATCTCGCTTGGTTGTTCCATGCCCATTAAGTGCAACATGGTTGGCGCAACATCACTGAGCGCTTTGCCTTCGCTTGGTGTTGCATCACGACCAACATAAATGAAATGAACAGGTTCACTGGTGTGTGCGGTATGCGCTTGGCCAGTTTTAAGGTTAGCCATTTGTTCAGCATTACCGTGATCAGCTGTAATTAATGCTTCACCACCAAATTCTTCAAGGGCAGCAACAACACGACCAATACAATGATCGACTGCTTCACAGGCTTTTACTGCGGCTTCAAATACACCTGAGTGACCGACCATATCGCCATTTGGATAGTTACAAATAATTGCATCGTATTTACCGCTTTTAATCGCTTCGACGAGTTTATCGGTGAGCATTTCTGAATTCATTTCAGGTTGTAAATCGTAGGTCGCAACTTGTGGTGATGGGATCAGCTCGCGGGTTTCACCTTCAAATTCATCTTCACGTCCGCCACTGAAGAAAAACGTCACATGTGCATATTTTTCAGTTTCAGAAATACGTAGCTGTGTTTTATGGTGTTTTTCAAACCATTCACCCAATACATTAGTCAAAGGGACTGTGGCAAAGGCTGCTGGTGCGTCGATGTCTGCTGCGTATTCGGTCAACATAACAAAGCCGCTTAGTGCGGGGGCTTTTTTCTTGGCGAAACCGTCAAAGTCTTTATCAACAAATGCGCGGGTCATTTCACGAGCACGGTCGGCTCTAAAGTTTAAGAAAATAACCGTATCACCGTCATTAATTTGTACTGCGTCTTGGCCTTGTGCTGCTATGGTAGTTGCAGCAACAAACTCATCGTTTTCATCACGTTCGTAAGCCGCAGCTAATGCATCAACACCATTTTCGTAGCTATGTTGTGCGATCCCACTGACCATTAGATCATAAGCTTGCTCTACTCGGTTCCAGCGATTATCGCGGTCCATTGCATAGTAGCGGCCAATGATTGATGCTAAGCGACCACAATTTAATTTGCTAAATAGCGCTTCAATACGTTCAATTGACGTTTTTGCGCTACGTGGTGGAGTGTCTCGGCCATCTAAAAATGCATGAAAGTACACTTCTTTAGCGCCGCGCGCTGCAGCTAATTCAATTGCAGCTACAATATGATCTTCATGACTATGCACACCACCTGGGCTTAATAAGCCCATTAAATGCACTGCTTTAGCAGCATTCACTGCTTTATCAATGTTTTCAACTAGTGTTGGGTTATGCGCAAACTCACCGTCATTTATTGCTTTAGTGATGCGGGTGAAATCTTGATAAACCACACGGCCAGCACCTAAGTTGACATGGCCTACTTCTGAGTTGCCCATTTGCCCATCAGGAAGACCAACATCTAAACCAGAGGCTGAAATTAGGGTGTGCGGGCGAGTTGCCCAAAGTTCGTCTAAAACAGGGGTGTTTGCCGCTAAAATTGCGTTGCTTTGGGTATCTTCACGGTATCCCCAACCATCTAAAATCATGAGTACGAGAGGTTTTTTATGTTGTGTCATTTTTGTTCCTGAAAATTAGCTCCTGCTTAGCCTTAGCATACCGTGTTTTGTGGTTATGATCAGCAATCAAAAGGGCATATTAAAATATTTCACTCTCTGGTAATTTCTAATCAAGCACGTATACTTGCGTGGCTAGGGCATTACCCTTACGTTTAACCCCAGTGCTAAAGGCGCGGGACAATTTTCATAGTGGAAGACGCATGGATCAATATATTGAATTTGTCGGTAATCATCCGATATTAAGTTTAGCTTGGGTTGCTTTAGTAGCACTCATCGTGGGCGGCTGGTTTAAAAGTAAGTTTTCAGCAATTCGTCAAATAAATCCGCAACAATTAACATTATTAATTAACCGTGAAGACGGTGTCGTTGTAGATATACGCGCACAAAAAGAATTTAATAATGGCCGTATTGCAGGCGCTGAGCACCTTAGCTCTGAAAAAGCGAAACAATCTGACTTCTCAAGCCTTGAAAAGTCTAAGAGTAAACCCATTATATTGGTATGTACCACAGGCATGACAGCCTCAGGTATCGCAACTGCTATGCATAAAGCTGGTTTTGAATCAGTTTATGTTTTATCTGGTGGTATGGGTGCATGGCAAAGTGCTGGTCTACCAACGACAACAGGTCGCTAATTAAGTTAGTTAGGCCGATAGAGGAATTGTTATGAGTAATGTTGTTCTTTACACCAAAGCGTATTGCCCTTTTTGTCAGCGTGCTTTAGCGTTGCTAACAAATAAAGGTGTGCAATTTACAAATATCGACATTGGTGTACAGCCTGAATTACGTGATGAAATGATTGCCAAAGCAGGTGGCGCGAGCACAGTACCGCAAATTTTTATTAATGATGAGCATATCGGCGGTTGTGACGACATGATGGCGATTGAAGCCCAAGGCAAACTTGACGCTAAGTTAAACGCTTAAGCATTTATTATAAAAACGATTAAAAGTTAGGAATTATCATGAACGAAGAAAACCAGAACGTAGCAGCACAAGAAGAAACTGGCGCACAATTTACGATCCAACGTATTTACACAAAAGACGTGTCTTTTGAAACGCCTAATTCACCTGCTATTTTCCAAAAAGAATGGACACCAGAAGTTAAGCTTGACCTTGATACACGTTCTAATAAATTAGACGAAGGCGTGTTTGAAGTAGTATTAGCACTGACTGTTACTGCTTCTATCGGTGAAGAAACGGCTTTTTTATGTGAAATTCAACAAGCGGGTATTTTCACTATCGCTGAAGTTGAAGAAGTACAACTTGCACACATGCTTGGCGCATTCTGCCCGAACGTATTGTTCCCGTACGCACGTGAAGCGGTATCTAACTTAGTTAACCGTGGTACATTCCCACAGCTTAACCTTGCACCTGTGAACTTTGATGCGTTATTCGCTCAATACATGCAGCAACGTGCAGCGCAAGCTGAACAGGCAACTGCAGACGCATAACTTATGAGTACAGCCAATTCAGCTGTTACTGTATTAGGGGCGGGGTCTTATGGCACCGCCCTTGCTATTTGTTTAGCCCGAAACGGTCACCAAGTGACACTTTGGGGTCGCAATAGCGATGACGTTGCCACGCTTGCAGCTGAGCGGAAAAATCAACGTTACCTGCCCGATGTCACTTTTCCTGACACTTTACACCTTGAAGCCGACTTACACACCGCAGTAACTGCAAGCCAAGTGATTTTGGTTGTTGTACCAAGTCATGCATTTGGCGATACGCTACAGCAAATTAAGCCTTCATTACTTGAAGGGGCACAAGTTGCATGGGCAACCAAAGGGCTTGAACCAGATACAGGCCGACTTTTGCAAGAAGTTGCCCAGCAAGAATTAGGTGATGATGTGCCACTGGCAGTCGTATCAGGCCCTACATTTGCTAAAGAAATGGCGATGGGTTTACCTACTGCTATTTCAGTGTCGTCAACATCAACAGCCTTTGCAAAACAGTTAGCTGAACTATTGCATTGTGGTCGCTCATTTAGGGTCTATAACAATAATGATTTTATTGGTATTCAGCTCGGTGGCGCGGTTAAAAATGTGATTGCGATTGGCGCTGGTATGTCTGACGGCTTTGGTTTTGGTGCTAATGCGCGGACAGCATTGATCACCCGTGGTTTAGCTGAGTTATGCCGATTAGGCTGCGCGCTTGGTGCTAAGTCAGAAACCTTTATGGGCATGGCTGGGCTGGGAGATTTGATTCTAACGTGCACCGATAATCAGTCTCGTAACCGTCGTTTTGGTTTAGCACTGGGTAAAGGTGAAAGGGTAGAGCAGGCGATAGCATCAATTGGTCAAGTGGTCGAAGGTTATCGCAACACCAAAGAAGTTTATTTACTTGCACAACGTACTGGTATTGAAATGCCGATCACTGAGCAAATCTATCAGGTACTTTATGAAAATAAAGACGTGAAAGAAGCCGCGATGGCTTTATTAGGTCGCGAGCAAAAATCAGAGTAACAGTGCCTTGTAGCTGCCAGCGTTTATGGGATTGTATAAACGCTGGCAGTTAATCTAATAACTAACATGGTACTTAGTCATTCATCAAATTAGATTGTTTTCTCAGGTTGTTTTTTTCGAGATAAGCAGCTACTTTTTCAGCACAAAGCGGGCGACTATAATAATAGCCTTGCATCGTATTACAGCCCATAACATGCAACATATAAGCCTGCTCTTTAGTTTCAACCCCTTCGGCAACAACATCGATATGTAAGTATTTAGCGAGGCGAATAATTGTCGCGGTAATATTACGATCCTGCTCACTATCGACAATATCTTTTATGAAAGAGCGATCAATTTTTAAAGTATCAATTGGAAAACGTTTTAGATAGCCCAATGATGAATGACCAGTACCAAAGTCATCTAGCGCAATGGTAAATCCTAGTGCTTTTAAGCGATTCATTTGCTGTTGGGCAAATTCAGGGTTGTCCATCATGGCACTTTCAGTTATTTCTAACTCAACACAGCGCGCAGGTACGTCGTAGTTTGTTAAACACTCAGTGAGGGTTTCGACTAAACTACTTTGCTGAAAGTGCAGAGCAGAAACATTAATAGCTACTTTGCCAAAACTCACCCCTTCATTACGCCATAACTCTAGTTGCTTAAATAGCTGCTTCATTAGCAATAAAGTGAGAGGAATAATTGCGCCATTTTGTTCTGCAAGAGGGATAAATTCAACAGGACTAATTATACTGCCATCAACTTGTGGCCAACGGACTAAAGCTTCAAAACCATGTACTTGATCTTTATCTGCGTTATATTTTACTTGGTAAAATAATTGAAAATCCTGATGTTCGATAGCCCGAAAAAGTGCACTTTCTTTACTAAGCTCATTAGTATCAATCGTGTGTTTAGATTTATCAAAAAATTGATAATTATTGTGACCCATCTTTTTGGCGTGATTAAGCGCACTGTTGGCGCTGCGCATCAGCGCTTCGCTGTTATAACCATTTTCTGGGTACCCAGCGATGCCACAACAGGCAGAAATAAAGCTCTCTATACCATCAAGCATAAACGGTGTTTGGAATTGTTTAAGAATATTATCGGCCAGTTTTTTGGCGAAAAAGACGGTCTTACCTGAATATAAATATGGCGGTACAAGTACAGCAAATTCATCTCCCCCTAAGCGGGCCAAGGTATAACCAGAATCAAGGTTTCGAGTGAGTCTGCCCGCAACTTCTTTTAATAGTTCATCACCGATTGCGTGACCAAGGGATTCGTTAATTTTATTAAAATTGTCTAAATCTATAAAAATAATCAGTAAATTAGGGAAGTTGTTATTACAGCTGGCAATTGCCTTATTTACAGATTCAATAAAAATAGTGCGATTGGATAGCCCAGTGACAGAATCTCGAGTGGTTAATTTAAGCATCGCACGTTCATTATTCTTACGTGCAGTTACATCTGAAAATAACCCAATATAATGCGCGCTACTAGTACGTAGGTTAGGGGTTTTTACTTTCGTTATCGATAAATCTAAGGCATAGGGTTGCCCGTCTTTACGCACATTCCAAATTTCACCAGACCAATAACCATCAACCTCTAGATCATTATAAATGAGGCTTTCTAATTTTTTATCGCGGCCGTTTACAGTAAAGGCTTTTGGTTTTTTACCCACTACATCAGCAAGAGTAAAGCCACAAATAGTTGTAAATGCTTGGTTTATGTTCGTTATTTGAAACTGTTCATTGGCGATCCAAATGGCATCTTTTGATTGCGTAATTAACGCGTTGACCAAATTATGTTTAGCACCACTTTTTAATCTATAAACAATTAACAGCAGTAAAATAGCGAAAATAGCCGCTAAAATGAGATAATTGATCCAGTGAGGGAAAGTAAAAGCAGTTTGTTTAATCATTAACACTAGCGGTTCGCTGTTTACTTGATTAAGGTTTTTAACTTCAAGATAAATATTCTTTTCACTACTTGCCAGTGACAGCATAGTTTGAGTCGGCGGCAGTGCTAGCCAATCGCCATTGGGATCAAGCCGGTAATTTAGCCGCATAGGTAAGAGGCTATTACTGCTAAACCAAACAGAAATCCCTTTTAGCGGTTGGCTGGTATTTACTGCGTTGGTTGCTAAGTGGTAATAGTCTTGGCTTTTATCTTTGTAGTGCAAAGTCAAATGACTGACTAAAAAAGAGCTGCTTTGAGGTGGTGCTTGTTTTGAATGTACTTCTAATAAAGTATTACCTGTTGGTGCAAACAACATTATTTTATCACGATAGCTAACGCTAAAGAGTGAACTCGGAAGTTGCTTATAACTTATAGAATCATCAATATAAGCGGCAATACTATGAGTGGCATTTTCAACCCATAGGTTAGTGCTGGGTTTGTAGAGTTTTATCGCTTGAGAATCAACTATCCACAAAGCATTTTGTGGTGCTTCGTAAATGGCTGTGGTGTTGAACGTACTTACTTTATCAAAATTTATCTCAAGTGTTATTTGCTGAGAATTTTCAGGTGGTTGCCATTGACTCAGCCATAAGCCGTTACTTGTTGCAAGCCAAAGCCTTGAAGAGTTGCGTTGATAATAAATAGCGTTGATCTGCCCGAGGGCTTCAGTTTCAAGCACAAGGGCGGTGAGCTGTTGTTTAGCAATATAAAATAATTGCTCACCATTACTTGCTAGATATTGCTCGTCATTAAGGGATGTTAAAGCATTAATGTTATTAATTGGTAGTGTTTGGTTTTGTTGCTGCGTCGCAAAATCATATTTTATTAATTGCTTTTTGGTTGCTACCCAAAGTGTTGTTGGGGCGGTTGAATACAGGGCAGTAACTTGATCCTTTATTAATAAATCAAAAGTGAGGTTGCGGGCACTGTATAAATATAAACCAGTGTCGGTTGCAACAGCCCATTTATCTTCGCGCAGATAAGCGATGGTAATAATTTTTTTATGTTGTGTAAAATTATCTAACTGTTCCAACATGTCAAAGTATTGCTGCATACGCGGAGCAGGATTATCGGTGATAGGGGTTGTGATAATTTGCATTGCAGGGAGCTTTAGCCAGCTTTTAGTGGCAGTTTGCAGCCACAGTTGTTGGTTGTTTTGTTTAATTGATAAAAAGCGTGCAGGAGCACTATAAAATAAAGGATTAGTGTTTTTGGTCGTTAAATCATGTTTATAAGCGCGATTTTTATGCAAATAATAAAGCTGATCATCAAAGTAATTTAGTTGTTGAACATGCGCATGCTGGAGTTTTATTTCTTGCATAGAGTGCGTGTTGTTAAACAGGTAATGTTGGTCGTTATTGGTATTGATAAGGATCGCTGCTGAGGTTTGACTTGGACTCAACTGCGCGATAGGTGCGGGGACGATAAGCTGAGCTGTAATTGCATTACTTGCTAAATCAAAGTGACTAACTAAATTACTACCTGAATGTAGCCATAGGCTGTTGTTAAATCCCAATGCGAGTTCGACGATCTGCTCTGAAAAGGCGAATGGAGAATAGATTTTTTCGTCTTTTATAGTGTGGATCTGACCTTGGTACAGAAAGTAAAAGCCGAGCTCGGTGGTTAATATCGGCTGTTTTAGCGGTGTTGCTGTTAGTTGAATTAACTGGTTGTTAATTAAGTTTATTAAACTCAGCCCTTGCTCAGTGTTAATTAATAACCAGGATTTATAAGTAGCTACTTGTAAAATGGCTTGATTCGCAAATGATGAAAAAGGTGGTGCTTGGCCACTAAAAAGATGCACCGAGTCGTAATTAAACAGCCCTTTATTGGTAGCGAGCCAAAACGCATTACTCGGGTCTTGAGTAAAGTCATTAATGGCGGGTAGCGAAAGTTCATTCGCATTTAATTCAGCTACACTCGCGTTTGCATTTACAATAGATAACATGCTAATAAAACAGCATATTTGAAGGAAAAAACGCATTACAATCCATTGAATCAGTTTAAAAAGAACTTATTTAGAATAGTGTAGGAATAGAAATAATGCGAATCCACTCGAAGCAAATTTATTGCTATATGTAGTGCTAAATTATAATGGTGATTATAAAACAAGGCGCCTAACGATATAGGCGCATTTTAATATAATTTACTGCGCGTTAGGAAAGCCTAACTGACGCCATGATTCATAAACAAAAACAGCCACTGCGTTAGATAAGTTCATGCTTCTACTGTTAGCTTGCATAGGAATACGCACACGTTGTTCATTAGGTAGTGATTGAATTAAATCATCTGGTAAGCCACGGGTTTCTGGGCCAAAGACTAAACAATCACCTGCTTCATAACTCGCTTGATGGTGAAATTGACTGCCTTTAGTGGTACATGCATATACTTTTTTAGGTTGGCATTTTTCTAAGTAAGCTGCAAATGACGGATGGCGTTGCACATGGCTAAATTCATGGTAATCAAGGCCAGCTCTTTTCACGCGCTTATCGTCCCACTCAAAGCCCAAAGGCTCGATTAAATGCAAAGCATAGCCCGTATTTGCACACAGGCGAATAATATTCCCTGTGTTAGGTGGAATTTCAGGTTGGTATAAAACGATATCAAGCATAACGAGCCTTATTGGTGATCTACATTTTGACGTTCGAGAGTATACACGAAACAGATAAAAAAAATGATATACTCATTTTAAGTAAACACTTTAAGCATAGGCAAAAACGTGCATCAGCGCAGTTATGAGTTTTGGGTAAAAACAGCAAGTGTGGTCACTATGGTGATGGTGAGTTTAATGATTGCTGCTAAATGTTGGGCATGGCTTGCGTCTGGCTCTGCCTCTATGCTCGGATCACTCACCGATTCTTTGATGGATATTACCGCTTCAGCAATGAGTTTTATGGTGCTCTTTTATGCACTGCGCCCAGCTGATGACGATCATCGTTTTGGTCATGGTAAAGCCGAAGCCTTGGCGGGTTTAGGGCAAGCGGCATTTATTGCAGGCTCTGGCTGTTTATTGGCGTTTCATGGTATAGAGCGATTATTTAATCCTGTGGTACTAAGTCATTCAATGCTCGGGGTATGGGTTAGTCTATTTGCGATTGCTTGCACCTTAGTGGTGGTTTATGTACAAACTCAAGTCATTAAGCACACCGAGTCAATTGCAGTTAAAGCAGACTCTGTGCATTACAAAGGTGATATAATTTTAAATGCAGCAGTACTGCTGGCCATACTGCTTGCGCAAAATGATATGCTGTACGCGGATCCTATTTTTGCCATTGGCGTTGCGGGTTATTTGCTTTATAACAGTTGGGATATTGCTAGGCAAAGCGCTGACCATTTAATGGATAAAGAGCTACCTGAGGACGAAAAAGCCAGTATTATATCAATCGCTAACAGCCATAACGATGTATTTGGCGTACATGACGTACGCACGCGACAAGGTGGTAAAGTTAAGTTTATTCAAATGCATTTAGAGCTTGAAGATCAACTTCCCTTGATCCGTGCTCATTATGTAGCGGATGAAGTAGTGGCGATGATCCAACAAGAATTTAATTGTGAAATGGATATTTTGATCCATCAAGATCCAATGTCATTGAGTAATAGCCGCGCTCAAGTTAATGAATCACAAAACTGATAAAAACGGCTAAGCACAGCTTTGCGAATGGTGTCTTGTTCAAATAGTAACTCGTGCTTAGCATTCGCAAATGTTTGTAAAATAGCATTACTTTGACGGTGAACTAAGGCTAATTGGGCTTGGTTATCAACCACAGTATCATTCTCAGCACTGGCTACAAAAAGTGGAATCGATAGCTGTTGTTTTTCAAGAGTTGCCATAAAGCCAAAAGCTTCATTCAACCAGCCGTAAGTCACCCCGCCTAATTGTAGCGCGCTATCCGTTTGGTAGGTTTGTCTAAATAAATCATAGCGAGTTTCGCTACTGGTAAGGTCATTCTGTGCGAATTCATCAGGCAGGTAATCTGCTTGGCCAAACGCATAGTGTTTATTAAAACCAAACAAACAGGCAGCACGGGCGGCAAGTTTAGCCAGTGGTTTGGGAGTACCTTTAGTGAAAATATCAAACATGGGCGAAGACAAAAATACCCCACTGTAGTTATGTTCAAACCGGGTCAGGAAATCAAAGGCAATCGCGCCGCCCATTGAATGCCCTAGGATGACTTTTTTGCCTTGGTAGAGTTTACTGACAATTAGACGGTCAAACAGTGCTAAATCATCAGCATAATCACTAAATTTATTAACAAAACCTTTATGAGGATTGGCTAAAGCGCGATAAGAACGGCCTTGTCCTTGATGATCAATAATAAACACCGCATAGTTATTTTTATATAACTCCCTGATTAGCTCTTGGTATTTATCTAATCCTTCAATACGTCCAGAGCAAATAACAATAGCGGCTTTGGCATGCTCAGGTATCACATAGCCATAATATAAATCGCCATTATCGGTAGTCAGCTGCGCTTTGTGCAACTGCTGCTGAAAAAACTGCGTTATCTCAGGTTGTTGGGTAAGTAAGTTTTGCTCTGTGCTGTAAAACATAATGGCCATGATTATTTTTGTTTATCCAGAGGTAAGGCGATACGCACACATAACCCGCTTGGTTGTTTATTATGCAGCGTTAAACTGCCAGAATGGGCGACAATTGCATTTTTAGCAATCGCTAAGCCAAGTCCTGTGCCGCCGCTAGTTCTGTCTCGTGCATCAGATTGGCGGAAAAAAGGCTCACATAATTTGCCTAAATTTTGCGGTTCGACGCCCGGGCCATCATCACTGATCTCTATATAAATAGCATCACTTAAACTCAATGTTAGGGTGATTGTTTGCTCTGCATATTTTATTGCGTTGCGTAAAACATTCTCTAGCGCACTGGCAATGAGGCTCTCGTCACAATAAATATCAACATTGAGTTGGCCATTAATAATTAATTGCTTATTAGTCTGTTTAGCTTCAAATTGTGCATCATTCAAAACATGATCAATAATGATCTGTAAGGATTGTTGATGCAGCGATAGCGCCTGACTTTTCGCCTCTAAGCGCGATACTTGCAGCACATCAGCGATCATTTTATCGAGCTGATTTGCTTCTTTTTCAATGCGTAATAAATAGGTTTGGTTTTCTTCTGGGGTCTGCATTTGCGCAAGACCCGTAGCCATTTTAAGGCGAGTTAGGGGGGAACGCAACTCGTGAGATATATCAGCCAATAAGCGCTTTTGTGCAGAAATCAGTTGCTCTAACTGACTTGCCATACTATTAAAGTCGCGGCCAAGTACGCCCAGTTCATCTTGCCTGTTTGGATCAATTTCAGCGCGCGCGGTTAAATCGCCGTCAGAGAGCTTAATTGCAGCTTGCTTTAAGTGATTAATAGGTGCAATTAGGTTACGACTAAATATAAAACTTAAAGTTAATGAAGCCAGTAAAGCAATGATCACTTTTAGCCAAATCGGCATCAGCTTTAACCGTATAAAAAAAGGTGGTTGATGATTCTCATCAATTTCGTATAGGTAAAATTGCCCCTCAGGAAGGTTTATTTTTATCGGTCCGAATGCTTGATAATACTCGGTAAAAATAATTTGTGGCGGCATGTTTTTAGTGAAATTAAGTAAACTTAAATCAATCTCACTTGATGGTACTCTGCTACTGAGCGAGTGATCTGGCTGATCTGAATTTAAATATAGTAACTTTTGTTTTGCAAGCCGCGGATGAGTTAAAATTTCGGCAATCGATTTATTATGTTTGACTACCATACGTTCGATGCCTTTGGCCGTGTATTGCAAGTTTTTCTGCATGGGCCCATGTAAGTTCTCATAACTGACTTGATTGGTCGCAATGTTACTTAAAAACACCAATGCAGTTATGGTGCCTATTACTGTTAGCCAAAACCACACAAAAATTTTGAAAAATAAAAAGTGCTGAGGATGTTTTAGCCAAGAAAACCGAGTTTTATTACTCCCCTTGGATGAAGACATAACCTGTCCCTCGCATGGTTTTTATTCGTTCTGCATTGTTGAACTCGGCAATTTTTTTACGAATATTACTCACATGCATATCAATTGAGCGATCAAAAGAGGCTAGGCGTCTACCGAGCACCTCTTCACTTATTTGCTCTTTACTGACTACTTCACCTGCATGTTTAACCAGTAAGGCAAGTACTTCATATTCAGTACCGGTGAGGCTTAGCGGGTGTTCATCTACATACGCTTCGCGGGCTGCTAAATTTATAACAATATTATTAACGGTTAACTTATTGCTGCTGGTATTTGCTAGGCTAGTAATATGTTCAATACGACGAGTAATCGCTTTAACCCGCGCGAGTAATTCACGATGATTAAATGGTTTAGGAATGTAATCATCAGCGCCTAGTTCAAGACCAAAAATACGGTCAAAGTCTTCACCTTTGGCGGTTAGCATGATCACCGGCGTTAATTTTTTTTGCCTAAGCTGTTTTAATACTTCAAAGCCATCTAGTTTCGGTAACATAACATCGAGTAAAATTAATGCATATTCTTGCTCAAGCGCTTGTTTTAAGCCTTGCTCACCATCATGGGCACATTCTATTTGAAAACCTTGCGCAGTTAAGTACTCCGAGAGTAATTCACATAAACCGGTATCATCATCAATCATTAATAGCTTCATTATTTGCTCACCTTAACCACGCTGGAATAACTTCATTTTACGCCTTAACGCACTTAAAAGTGAACCTTTACACAACCTTTACATTGCTTTGCGTTGCTTTGCACTTGGTTAGTTATAGTGAACATAACAACTGAACAGACACTAAGTTACAAGCAACTCAAAGGTAATGATTATGACTATTTCAAGTAAAGTTTCTAAACTAGTATTAATTTGTGGATTAGCGACAGCAACATTAGGCACTGGCGCCGTAATAGCAAAAGAGGGCATGGATCATAAACCAGGCCATTCTCAACAGCATAAACAAGCGCGCTTTTTACTCTCTGAGCGTGGCGTTAAAAAGCTTGATTTAACTGAGCAACAACAAACTCAGTTAAAAAGCATTTTTGATGCGCAAAAAGCACAATTTAAAGCGCTACGTGGCAACGATAAACAGGCCATGAAGCAAGAGCGTGCTGCCCATAAGGCACAAATGCAAGCATTGTTAGATATGCCAGCCTTTGATGAAGCCGCAGCAAAAGAGTTATTAGCGCAGCGCCAAAGCAAAGGCGAGCAATTTGGCTTAATTAACCTAAAAACGCAGCATCAAGTATGGCAAGTATTAAATGCTGAACAACGTGAAAAGTACCAAGAAATTAAAAAACACATGCGTAAAAAAGGTGACAAAAAACGCAGCCGTGACGAACAAACGGCAGGCTAAGTAATTACCAAAATTACTAAAGCGAAAAAAGAAGCGCGGGAGAGATCCCGCACTTTTGTTTTCATTTCTAACAGCCCATGTAGCAGCGATTTTATATCGCGTTATAGTGCTTTTCGAGGGATGAGTAAGCTTAAAGAGGATTATGTTATTTAAGAAAAAATGCCACGGGCCTCGAGCAATGAGCTCCGAGTAAATCCCAGCACCTAGCCCCTATTTTTACAATTACTTCTCTAAAAGCGCAGCGCCTCATAACCTCTTTGTGAATAAATTTTAATTGCGCGGGGTAAACCCGCGCCTACGAAATATCACCCATCTCGTAGCAGCGATTTTATATCGCGTCATAGTGTTAATTTGATAAGTGTACGTAATTTGCGTACATTTAAGCGCATGCACAAGGCAAGCTAACCTTACTCACTTATGCTATGAATGATGCAAATAAGCCCGCCATTTCATCCGATGAAATAATCAATATTCGCGAAGCGTTTAATATGTCGCGCTGAGTATTTGCAAACTTATTACGTACCTCAGCAAGAATGTTTAAAAAATGGGAATAAGGGCGCATTGCTCCTAATGGGCAAGCAATTACTTTACTAAAACTGGTGCAGCGTTATCCAGAAACATTGAATCATATAGCTGAGTTGTAGAGTTAGTTTTCCTAGCCCCTATAATCTAGCACCTATGTTAGCTCTTTTATCGCATTACTTATGCCATCTAGACTCAGTGGGTACATGCGGTTATTCATTAGCTGCTTGATAAAATCAATTGATTGGTAGTAACGCCAGTGTTCAACCGGTTGTGGGTTGAGCCAGGCGACTTTATCAAAGTGATTGGTAATGCGGGTCAGCCATGCGCTGCCGGGCTCTTCGTTGTAGTGTTCAACAGAGCCGCCGGGGTAGGCGATTTCATACGGGCCCATAGTGGCGTCGCCAACAAAGATCACTTTATAGTCACTGGTGAACTTGTTGATCAGCGTCATGGTGTCGATGACGTTAGAGTGGCGGCGTTGATTATCTTGCCATACGTGTTCGTATAAACAGTTATGAAAGTAGTAAAACTCTAAATGCTTAAACTCGCTATGCGCGGCGCTAAATAATTCTTCACAGGTGTGGATGTAATCATCCATTGAGCCGCCAATATCAAACAGCATCAATACTTTTACCGCGTTGTGGCGCTCTGGTGCCATTTTTACATCCAGCATGCCGCCTTGCTTGGCGGTAGCGCGAATGGTCTCGTTTAAATCGAGGGTGTCACTGGCGCCAGTGCGAGCAAACTTGCGCAGTTTTTTAAGGGCGAGCTTAATAGTGCGTGAGCCAATTTCACGGTCGGAATCTAGGTTACGGTATTCGCGTTTATCCCATACTTTTACTGCTTGGCGATTGCGGTTGCCGTCTTGACCAATGCGCACGCCCTCAGGGTTATAGCCATACGCGCCAAATGGCGATGTACCACCGGTGCCCACCCATTTATTGCCACCAGCGTGGCGTTTTTGTTGTTCTTCTAGGCGCTCTTTGAGGGTTTTCATTAGCTCATCAAGGCCGCCCATGGCTTTAAGCTGGGCTTTTTCTTCATCGGTTAGGTGTTTTTCAAACTCTTTGCGCAGCCAATCTTCAGGTAAGTTGTGCTGCTGTTTTAAGCTTTCGAGTAAGTCCAGATCGGCAATGCCGCTAAAGTAATCAGCAAACGCTTTATCAAACCTGTCAAAGTGGGTTTCGTCTTTAACCATAATGGTACGGGCTAAATAGTAAAAACCGTCAACATCGGCAAATACCGCGCCTTTTTTTAGCGCGTTGATCAAATCAAGCAGCTCGCGCAAACTAACAGGTAAACGGTATTCACGCAGTTTGAAGAAAAACGCAACCAACATCTTAACGGCGACTCATAAAGGCAAGTTTTTCAATTAAGCTGATATCTTGCTCATTTTTAAGTAGTGCGCCAAACATTGGCATTAAACCGCCTTTTTGAGTTTTGTCATGCAGAGTTTTTGCATCGATGTCTTCAGCCATAAGCAGTTTTAACCAATCAAGTAACTCGCTGGTGGAAGGCTTTTTCTTAATGCCGTTGACTTCACGTAGATTAAAAAATACTTCTAGCGCTTGGCGAACTAAATCTTGTTTTACGTGTGGGTGGTGAACATCGATAATTTGCTGCATTTCATCACTAGATGGAAAATCAATGTAATGGAAAAAACAACGGCGTAAAAAGGCATCGGGCAGTTCTTTTTCGTTGTTTGAGGTGATGATCACAATAGGGCGTTGTTTTGCGATTACACGCTCACCGGTTTCATAAACATGAAATTCCATTTTATCGAGTTCTAATAGTAAGTCGTTCGGGAATTCGATGTCGGCTTTGTCTATTTCATCAATTAATAATACCGGGCGTTTGTTATGTTCTTCACCATAGGTAAATGCCTGCCACAACTTGCCTTTAATAATATAGTTACCAATGTCGTTTACCCGGGCATCACCTAATTGGCTGTCGCGTAGGCGTGATACCGCATCGTATTCATATAAGCCTTGCTGCGCTTTAGTGGTCGATTTGATATGCCATTGGATAAGTGTGGTGTCTAAGCTTTTAGCCAACTCCTCAGCCAGCATGGTTTTACCTGTGCCGGGCTCGCCTTTGATCAAAAGTGGCTTTTCCAGCAAAATAGCCGCATTAACCGCTTGTTTTAACGCTGAACTTGCGATGTAGTTATCAGTAGAATTAAATTGCACGTAAATACCTATCTGGTCTGAGCAGTAAACAATGTGGCTATCATGCCATAGATAAATACTTCAGACCAAATGAAATGAAGCAAACTGGCCTTATCAAGTGAGTGTAACTGGTACTACAGCCATAAATGTAAAGGGCTTAAAGTGGAGTGTTTAGCTATTTTAAAATAATCAAAATAATAATGAGATAAAAATGAGCAAGTTAAATTTTTACTTTGCAGGTTTAAGTGTTTTTATAATGGGCTGCTCCAGCACATTAGCACCAATGCGGAATGTATTAAGCCATGATTATTTAATGGCGAATAACAATTCTACATTCACTACTGATGCTTTTTTACCTATTAACGGCAAGGTGAGCAGTAATCAGTTTTCTGGTCGCTTAAGTATCAATGGGGTACCTATATTTAAACAAATTTATGGTGAGAAAAGTAGTTTGCCTGAGGGATATGCTACGTGGCCATTATTTAGCTATGAGTTTATCCAAGATAACGGGCGCTTGATACCGGTTGACCGTAGACATAGCTTTAATGGAAATGGGGCATGGTCTATCACGGCGGGGGTTGGTAAAGTATGGGATGAAAAAGCAGATAACGGCTACAGTCGAGCTGCATTTCCATATACTTTAAAAGAGCGTAATGCTAATTGTGAAGCTAATGGAGTGGCGTCATTTTTATTTAAATCTGATGGTTCAATCTCAAATGTACAGGTGCAAAATATCACCCAAACTTGCCCGTTTTTTGGTTTTGAATTTTATGGCACGTTAGCTGCTAAATACCGGCCTTATAAAATCAGTACTCAAGCCCGTGTAATAGCTAAACGTAATAAAGAAGAAGCGGGCTATATTGCAACTAAGCCCTTAGCGCAATTAGCCGTAGATTATCCAAAGGTTGATTTGGCGAATTACGCCTATGCTATTAAAGATGAAGACCTTATAGGCTTTAGTGTACTTGTTAACAATACCAGTTATGTTGCAGGATGCGATACCCGTTATGGCAAGCATCCTTATTGCCAAGATAGAACCGTAGGTGTTTACTCATTTACCAAGTCAGTTCATGCATTCACAGTTGTGGCTGCGCTTGAACAACGTTTTCCGGGGTTTAAAAAAATGGCTATCCAAACGTTAGTTCCAGAGTGTAGCGATAAACGTTGGCAAGGAGTAACGGTTGAGCACGCTTTAGATATGGCAACGGGAAATTATCAATCAGCAGAGTTCGAAGTGGATGAACATAGTAAAGCAATGGAGCAAGGTTACTTTACTAAAAGTACCCGTGCAGAGCGTGCTGAGTTTATTTGTAATGGCTGGCCTCATAAAGCAAAACCTGGTAGTTATAGTGTTTACCATACCACTGACAGTGAGCTGGTCGGCTATGCTGCTGCGCAGTTTGTTAAGCTCAAGCTAGGTGATAATAAAGAGGCGTTTAATGATATTTTAGTGCCCATTTATAACGCGATAGGATTGAGTGAATATGTAGCCGGTGTGCAACGTAATAGCGATACGATGGATGCGTGGGCAGGGTATGGCTTATCAATGACTTTAAATGACGTAGTACGGTTTAGCCAATACTTACGTGATGAAGCATTAACGGATAACTTGCTTGATAAAACAATGGTGAAAGAGGTCTTAAGTGGCCGTCCACAAGGGCTTTCTGCCAATATTGCTAACTTTAATTATGATAATGGCTTTTGGCGTTATCATAGCGGTAAAGCAACGGCGATGAAAAGCTGCGGCAGTGATGCCCAAGTGCCAGTAATGTCTGGCTTTGGTGGACATACCGCAATTATTTTACCAGAGGTTATAATTACTCAGCTAACTGATGGTGGGGGGCTGGGCTTTTCGCGCACCATTACTGATGTATTTAACAATATTAGTGATAAGTGCCCCAATTAAGGTTCTTAAAAAGCGGCCAGTAGGCCGCTTATTAAGCTATTCTCACTTTAATTACACATACTACGAATTTTATGTAGCTCTAAAGCAGTGTTTACTTGCCCGTAATCGTTACTGTCACTAAAGGCATAATAAATCATATCGTTAGGTAATAAACTCACCACAATACCGCCATAGCCAGACATATAAGGAATGGACAGCGCATTTGTGCAACTAAAAGCTTGTTGTGCGTTCCATATCCAAAAGCCGTTGTCGTAACTATCATATTGACTGCCAGCATTTAAACCATGTGCTTGAGTTTGCAGTGTTTGTGCAAGCATTGTTGGCTCAAGTATTTGTATGCCGTTTATTACACCTTGATCTTTACTTAAAAACTCCGCAATTTTTACCACATCATCATAGTGATAGGTTAAACCATAACCGCTAAGTGGTTGGCCGTTCCATGGGTTGCTGGTTGATTCTGTGGTGCGTGAGGTCGTGCTCATTAAAGGGCTCACACCTAGTGGTTTCCATACATCGGCGTAAAGCATATCCCACAAATCTGTACTTTCTAAAGCGTTGAGTTGCACGCCTAATAAATAGGTGTCAGAAGTGTGATAAACCCATTTAGTGCCCGCCGTGGCTTTTTTAGTATAAGTGCATGCGTGATTTAATTTTTCACTGTTAGTATATTTCAAAAAGAAGTTATTGGCTGTAGTGCTATCGCCTTCATCAACCTCAAAGCCATCAGAGTTATAACGACCTGTGGCCATGTCGAGTAGGTTTTCAAAACTTACTTCAGACCAGCTTGAGGCATAACATTGGTTGACGCTTTGTGTTTTAGTGCCAGGGTATTTTTGTTCCATACGCATTAGCCCTACTGCACCGACAACTGATTTGGCTGTAGAGTAAGAAGGTAAAGCCATCACTTCGCAAAACGGATAATCACCCATGCGCGTTTTACAGCTACTGACATAGTTAATGCCATCAACCACAACGCCAAACACTGTTTGATCGCTTGTTGATTGGTCTGACCCCAACTGCGCCGTGTTGATATTAGCTGTTGGATAGTCGCTGGCAAGTTCGCTTATATCTTTTGTGGGCATACGGCGAGTAACTTCATCAACATAGTTACTTTTAACGGTAGCTGAGTTGGTTATGCTACTTGGCGTATAGCTTGCACCGAGCATACCCCAACTATTAAATTTAAAGTAAGCACAGGTTTCGCCAGTAATTTGATAAGCGACATTAGAAGTACTGCCATCATCTTTAAATAAAAAGCTAAGCACGCCATTATGAGTACAATTTGCCCCCGCTTCTTGTAATGCAAAAGGGAGTGCTACACGTGTAAAGCCATTATCGCTATTTTCGTTCCATACTCTGCCAGGCTCTAAAATATAATGCCAAGAAGGGTGTGTGGTGGCAATTAATCCACGCTCTAGCGGAATAATATGGCTACCCGTTTGCACAAATTCAAATTCAAATTCAGGAAGATGTTCTGGACTAGTATAACTGCTAGCAATATTAGTTCCTTGCTCTTGTAATGTTCCGCGGATCGATTCGTCAAAAAGTGTTAAGGTCCCTGAAAATGTATTGCTTGGGTGGGCTGCATTACTAGGCAAAGCATAAGCACTATTGTTAGTTAAACTAGCGTTATCATTATTCAGAACGGCTGGTGTTAATAGTGTACGGCTGACATTACCATCACCAGTTAATGGCTCAAAACCACCACTGACAGACGCGGGTTCGCCCGTTAGACTTATATTATCAAAGTAGCAGTAATCAGCATTATTATTACCTTGTGTAGCAAGTGAAATCATAACTTGCGCTGTTTGAGTGGGTAAGGTGGCGCTACCCGTGTATAGAGAAACACCATCATCTTGACCATTTTCTAAGGTGGAAAATACCTTCCAGTTGTTGCCATTGTCGGTTGAGTATTTGGCAATACAACGTTCGTTATACTCAAGCAAATAGCCTGCTATATCAACACTTACAGTTAGATTGTCATAACCTTGAGTTAGCACTGTTTGTGTGGCCTGCTTTTGTTTAACTAAACGTAGCGAGTAATTACTTGCGTACTGATTGGTAATGGCTTGTGCACCACTGCCAGATATTATCCAACCATCAAAATTACCATCTTGAAAGTCATCACTAAACAACGTTTGTGCCGAAGCACTTACGCAGAATAAGCTTGCTAATATGAGTATCGATTTGTTCTTCATTTTATTCGCCTCTATCGTATAAGCGCGTTATTTGCGCATAACTATATTTATAGAAGAGTGAGTGAATAGCAGTAGAGCCAAAAGGGAGGTTTCAGTAGAGCCAGATAATCCAGATAAAAATAAAAGCCCGTCATTTATAAGACAGGCTTTGTTCAGAGTTGTTTACTTGTGTCTATCGAGTGTGCGTGCAGGTAAAAATGCTACCGCAGCACAGGCAATTAGGCCAATCACCGCAAAGTCGATAATTTGCTGGTAATTTTCGTCTTGCAATATAAGTGCGGCAACCATAGGACCGGATGCTAAACCCATTTTAGAGGCAAAGCCTCCCATTGCCGCTGCTTGGCCGAGTTTATCAAGCTCGGCACAGATACCGAATAAGTAAGGCAATACAAAAGCCCAAGTAATGCCAATAATAATATTTGTAATTAAGTACACCATGTCGTTGCCACTAAAGTGCAAAAGCCAGCTACATAACGCAGTGACAAGTGTAGCGACTAAAACGGGTACAGTGCGCCCAAAACGGGTGCCGGTAATAATAACGAGTAGGGCACCAAAAAGTGCTACCCAGCTTGCCATGCCTAATGCATTGCTCATAAACTCTATTTTAAGGCCGTCGGTAGTACCAAGCTCAATCATATAAGCAAACAGCCCCATATTAGCGGCTTGAAATAAGAAAATAGCAAAAAGGTTTAAGCCCAACAATAACCGTGGTGGTTTAGTTATTAGTACTGTTTCAGGTGTGGTTTGATTGCCAGTGACAGGTGTTGAGATTGAATAATGAGGCAAAAATGGCAACATAATTAATGAAACAGCAGTAAATGCCATAAGTGCAAAAAATAGCCCAGCAGTACCAAATTCAGGCGTTAGGGCTGGTAGGTACATAATACCTAGACCGCCTAGCCCCCATTGAATTAGTAGTAAGTAACCAAATGTTTTATCAGGTTCAAAGGTGCGTGAAATAATACAAAAGCCAATGCCCACTAGTAACCCGCCCGCAAGGCCATGTATTGCGCGAGTGGCAATCATTACAGTTGGTTCGCTTATATAAATACAAGAAAAATCAATAGCTAGCAAAATAACTAATAATGTATAGGCAAAGCGCTGCCATTGAATGCGTTTAATTAAAAAAACCGCTGCGAGCGCGCCAATGGCAGCCCCATATAAATTAGCTGAGCTGACAAAGCCTGCTTGTTGGCTGGTGAAGCCGCCACCTTCTTTTAAGCCATTAACGACGGCAGGCATGATATTAATATAAAAAATCCCAGCGGTGGTTAAAAACGCTAAAATGATCCGCGCCCAAGCGCTATCTGGATGTACTTTTATAGTGCTAAATAAGCCGCTTAGCTGGTTTAGGTGAGTGCCTTGGTTATTGTTATAAGTTTGTTCTGCCATGGTAACCTCCTGCTCGCAGCTATTGATTAATCGCCAAATAATCTATTTTTTGATTAGTCACAACATATACCTGCTTGCTCTAGTATTTTTTGTATAGGTGATAGCTCATTAGCAAAGTGTTGCCATTTACCTTTTGAACTTTGGTATATTTTTTGTCTTACTTGTGTAGCACTGGCAGTGGTTGAAGGTGCGATATTTTTGTCAAAATCGCAGCATTGTGCTTGCCAGTCGAGAGCACAATACTTGATTAATTTTTTAGCATGTTGCTCAACATCGCTAATCAGATCTTCATAGGCTATTTGATGAATAACTCCCGGCAGTATTTTATGCCAGTGCTGCATTAACTGATGATGGGCCACATAATAATGAGCAAGCTCATCTAATTGGTACGAAAACGGGTAGCCATGAGTAAACAATTGCTTATACATGGCATAGCAGGTGTCCATCGGGTGGCGCGTAACATGAATTATTTTTGCATTGGGTAAAGCTTGGTGAATAAGCCCAATATACAATGAATTGAGCGGTAATTTATCAATAAAGCACTGATGCGTTGTAATCTCAGGGCGAGCTTGATTAATGTAACTTTCACCGAGTGACTTAAAATCTATATGTTGACTGAGCTTTACAAGCTCAGCTTTAGATTGTGGAGGTGTGTGTGTGTGTGTGTGTGTTTTAACTTCACTAATCATTTGCAGTGCAAAGTCGTTAAGCTCTCCGGCATTGACTACTTGGTCATGCTGACTAATAATGCGTTCTACTAATGTTGAGCCTGTACGTGGTAAGCCTAAAATAAAAATAGCTTGGCTATTTTCGCATCGAGGCGCGGTTTCATGCGTTTTAAAAAAATCGCTGTTATAGGTTGTAGCTATTTGTTTTAAGGTTTCAATATCTGTGATTGGGGCGTAGCGCATATTCGCTCTTCTCACGTTTGCACCTTGCTGTAAACTGTTAAAGCTGTTGGTGTAATCAGCTATATCCTCTTGTTCTTTTGCTCGTGCATAATAAAGCTGTGTTTTAGCCAATGGCGATAATTGCTGGTTTTGTAAACGTAAAGTGAGTTCACTAATATGGTTATTATTGGTTTGTTGTTTTTTTAGGCTAGAACGTAAAAAGTAAGCTTCAGTATCGTTTGGATTTAAACTTATTGCTTTATTTAATAGCGTTTCGGCGTGGTTGATATTACCTAAGTACCGCTCTACGGACGCTAAATTAAAATATAGTTGGCTTGCGGCTTTAGGCTGGTTGGCTTCATTTATCTGTTTAATAGCCTGTTGGTAATAAAATTGTGCCTGACTGTAATCTGCAAGTTTAGTAAATAAATTAGCGCAATCAATGATGTTTTTAAATTGACTATATGGCTGTTTTTTTAGTTTTTCGCTCAGTACAGTTGCCGCTTGCTTATCCACATTGAGTAAAATATTAATTTTGTGGATCAGCCATTGTGGCTCGTTAGGTTCAAGGGTGAGCATTTTATCGGCAGTATTAAGTGCATGGGTAAACTCTTTTAGTTGCAACGATAAAAAGCTAGTGGCATACCATCCGTCTGCAGAGCTTGGATATTGTGTATTAACTACATGACAAGCTTGCTTTGCTTGCGCTACATTTTTTTGATTTATATAGCTCCAGGCAATATCTAGCTGCGATTCAATATTGGCAATTGAACTTTGATTTTGTGATTGTTTAAATTGCATGTTGACTAGCAAAGTTATGTATTTTAATTAGAAAGTAGCGTTTTTTTATCATTATTAATACACCTATTTTTTAGTAAGTGAGGTACATCTATTTGATGTACCTCATTTTATTTAGAAGCGATACAAGGCATTTATACCAATAGTACGCGGACGGCTAATATAGTCTTTTGATGAATTGCCTAAAAAGTTTTGTGAGGGCTCTGTGCCCATATACCCCTCAGGTATAGTGCCAGTAACGCCGTCTTCATTAAATAAATTACTCACGTATAAGGTAACGTCCCAGTCTTCATGATTTAAACGGCTGCTTAAATTCCAGATTGAGAAGCCATCAATATCTGCTTGTAGCTTTTCACTTTCACCTAAGTAGTTTAAAGAGTCAGACTGATAGTAAGCGCTTAGTAAAGTGATCCAATACATACCGTTATCTAATGTTTGGGTGTAATCAATTGATGCACTTAAAGTGTTCTCAGGTGTACTTGGTAACTTATCACCGTCCTTAGCTTGTAAGCTCAGCGGGGTTTCAGCGGCAATACTTGAAGGTACATATAAGTCAGCGGTGAGCTCAGCTTGTACGTAGGCATAGCCCAAGCTGTAGTGAACGTCATCACTTAAATAACCTTGAAGTTCTAACTCTAAACCAGATGTTTGCGCTGATTCTCCATTAGCAACGGAGAAAAACCCCCATGTTGTTGCCGTGTTTAGCTGCGGGTCGTCCCAGTCGATTAAAAAGGCTGAGGCGGTATAACTATGGGCACCATCTCCTAGGTATCCTTTAACACCAAACTCATAGTTAGTGGCCATATCTGCTTTATATTGTTGCCACTCGGGGCGCTCGGCTAAATCACCTGAAAGCGGCACTGCATTAGCCCCCCCGCGACGGTAACCTTCAGCGTAGGTGGCGTAAACCATGGCTTCATCGTTTAAGTCGTACGATATATTACCTTTGAACAACACATTATCTTCACTGGTTTCAAAGTAAGGCTCTTCAGTTAGGTTTGGCCAAATAGGCAGAGCTAATACGGTGTCATTAGTAAATTCGTTATCAAAATAGCGCATCCCCACAGTTGCCCTAAGTTTGTCACTAAAGTGATAGGTCAACTCTCCAAATAAGGCTTTATCCTTAAAGCTTTGGTTGCGTACATAATGAAAATCGTTATCTGTATAAGCCATGCCAAAACCTTGCATTGTTGGCCACCAATCAAAGGCACTAAACGCCCACTTTTGATACCCGGGCATATAGCTGTCTTGCGTTGAAAGTGTATCTTGGTCCATATAATACGCACCCACTACCCAGTCAATATTGGCTTTACGTTCATTCGATACGAGGCGTACTTCTTGTACAAAGGCTTCTTCTTTATAGCCGCGATCAGCTACTGCAAGAGGGCGGGGTGTGCCGTAATATAAATCTGAAAACCAGCTGTTTTTTGCATAAAAGCCGGTATTATCACTTAGTGAGTTACCCTCATGAGTATATGATGAGGAGCTTGAAGTCAGGGTTGCAAAGCCTAAATCCCATTCCACCTCAAGTGCAGTTAATGACACATTACGCTCTGATGGTTCAAGGATCACAGCACCGTTTTCATAATCATCATAATTTTGCTCTGTGCCATCTACCCAGTTAGTTCCACGAGTTACTTGACGGCGACCACCTATTTCATCGTCTTGAAACTGATGAGAGAGTAGTAAGCTTAGCTCATCTGTTGCTTGCCAAAAGGCAGATACACGACCATAAGTGATATCAACAGTGTCAGCATCTTCTACACTTCTAAAAGTATTACCACCAGTTGCTACATCACCGTCTATCGCAGGTGGGTTATAACCTGCAGAAGGGACAAAACCGCCATTAGGATCAAAGTTTTCACTTGGAAATGCGCCAACCGGAGGGCGGCTGTTATCTGCAAGGTTATACACATTGGTGTAATCAACAATGCCATCGTTATCTATTTTGCCAAGATTGGCACGTACAGCAAAGTTATCAGTAATTGGTAAGTTAAGCATGACATCTGTGTTTAGGTTAAATCCTTCGGAGCCTTCGGTTTGGCTTAAGTTGGCGGACGCAGTACCATAAAAGAAATCGGTGTCTGGGCGGTTCATACGATACCTAACGGTACCAGCCAAAGAACCAGAGCCATATAAAGTACCTTGCGGTCCGCGCAGTACTTCGACCATTTCAACATCTTTTAAAATAAAATTGGCGTACATGGGAGTGTCATTAATATATGAAGCGACGGTCGGTACCGCTGAAAGCGCCACATCACCATTGGCACCGCCATCTACGTTGACGCCGCGAATAATGATACCGCTGACGGCTCCTGAGTTTCTATAACCACGATCTACAACAGTAATGCCTGCTACGTTGCGCATTAACTCTGAAGAATCAACAATGCCTGCATCCTCTAATTCAGCGCCAGATACTGCAGAAATATTATAGGGTACATCTTGAATGCTTTGTGAGCGACGGTTGGCGGTAACTTCAATACGCTCTAGTTTGCCTTTTTCAGCGTCAACTTGCTCTTGTGATTCTGCGGCCAATGCACTTGCTGACATTAATAAAGCCGCGCTCACAGCACTTGATATCATGGTTTTGTTGAACGTTGTTGTTTTCATATTATTCCCCAGACCTGTTGTTTTATTTTTGTACTGTTTTTAGAGTAGATCATTTTGTTTTTAAGCCTAGTACCAGATTGTTGCTTTATATGGTGCCAGTCATTTTAGATTCTACCGTTTATCGTTTTGGGCAATTTTAAGTTCACCTAATTGCCCAAGCGCACTTTGACTACGCTGTTGTTGGTTTGTAAATGGGTATTCGATGGGGTTGTCGCGAAAGCTTTTTAATGGTTGACCAAGACCATGTAAACCTCGTTCTCGGTTACGCCTAACAACGGCAAAGTCAATTTCGATAGGGAAAACCTCAGCTTGATTACTGGCTTTGTAAATAACACTGCCATCAGGCGCAGCCATAATTGATTGGCCATTACCATATTCACCGGTGCCGTTTACTGTTAGCACATAACATTGGTTCATCGCGGCCGTTGACTGCGCCATAGTTAGCTCAATACTACGATCGATAGTACCAGTTAAAGTAGGGTAAATGAGCACTTCAGCCCCTTTACAGACAAGGCTGCGAGCGACTTCAGGAAACCACAAATCGTAGCAAATAGCGACACCGATACGCCCTTGTGGTACATCAAAAACGACAAAATCACTTCCTGGAGTTACGCCTTGCTCATAAGGGCAAAAAGGGTATATTTTCCGATATCGTTCAATAACACTACCTTGGTTATTAATTACCGAGGTAGTGTTATAAATATGCTCTGCAACCTGCTCGTAATCTGAGCCTGGTATCAACCAAATGTTTAGCTCTTTAGCTAGGTGGCAGTAAAATTTCTCAGCGTCACTAGGTAATGTGTTGGCGTATTTTTTTTCTGGTCCATAGGTGCATAACTCGCTGAGTACTATCATGTCTAACCAAGGGAAGCGTTTTTTGGCTTTAGTTATTTCCGCCCCGATAACGGCTAAGTTATTACCGTTCGGTAATGATAGTTGCATGCCTGCAATAGAAAAGTGGCTCATTTAGTTGCTCTTTAAATGTAACGTTCATGTTACTTTAGCTGCATCTGGCTAGGTGGGTGTAGTGCCAGTTTTTACTCTGTTATGGTGCCAGAGTAAAAACTGGCTATTTTATCTTATCTAAACATTGTAATTGGCGCACTAAGCAGTAGTTAAGATCAAACCATTTCATTTGTTGACCATCCATAATGACATAGAAGCCTTTTACCTCACCATAGCCCCATAAATTCCATTGACGATAGTAAATGTCATTTTCAATCCACCAGCGGCCGCTATCAATCTCACTGTCTTTACCGCCTGTTTTTCCATGCATAGTGCCATCGCTCCTTAACTCTATAATGCACTCTACGCCGTACACCATTTGACACTCAAGTACTGCGCCATTGAGTACCTTGGTTAGTGCGCTGCTGGTCAATAAACTGCCTTTGGCATTCGATAGCTTTTCTTCAAACTCAGCAGTTAGTTGATGAATTAAATCAGCCAGTTTTTTCACACCCATACGAATTTTATCACTGGGTAAGCTAGTAATACCCATTCTAAAACAATTGGCAGGATGTTCAGAGCTTGCAAAGTAACGCTTGATTGGCTCTATTAAAATACCTTGCTCTGCGGCTTTCTCCCGTAAATATTCACCATCTAACTGACTTGGGCCGGTTATCCAATAGGCAGTTCCTCCTTGAATAGGGCCAGTATCAATGCAGTTTGGTAAATATATATTGAGTGCTTCGCGCAGTTCTAACCAACGCTCAAAAAAGACTTTGTGTAGCTGCATCATAAAACTGTCGTAGTAACCTAACGATAAAAAGTAGGCAACAGCACGTTGGTTGCTGATCGGCGGATGGCGCATGACCATTTTGCGAATTTTTTTGAGTTCTTGGATAACTTGGTTATCGGCAACAATAAAGGCAATTTGCACGCCTGACGCTAATACTTTAGACAAGCACGACACATACACCACACGGTTGTCTTTATCTAAACTACGCAGGGCGGGATGAGGTTGCCCTAAAAAGTTACTTTCAAATTCAAAGTCATCTTCAATAATTAAACTATTTTGCTGCTGCGCTTGCTGTAATAATTGGTCACGGCGTGCCATCGACATAGTAATGCTGGTCGGCGTTTGGTGGCTTGGTGTGGTGTAAATAATATCGCAGTCATTAAGCGTATCGTTAATAATTAAGCCTTGGTCATCCAGCGGTTGATAAATTAAATTAGCGCCTTGTTGCAGTAGTAGTTCTCGCATTTCTGGGTAGCCGGGTTCTTCTACGGCCACGTTGACTGAGCTGTCTACAAATAGTTGGGTAATTAAATGCAAGGCTTGTTGTGTGCCTACAGTAATTAATATTTCATCTTGACTGGCTTGAATGCCGCGTCTTGGTAAAATTTTGCTGCGTATTTCATCAAGCAGCATCGGGTCGTCTTGTAAGCCTTGAAGTTCAGACCACTGGTAAATTTCGCCACTGGCATTCGCGCGATTATTGGCTTCTCGCCATTCTTTTACAGGGTATAAAGAGGCGTCAAATTTACCATCTATAAAAGGGTAGGAGTAACGTCGCCAATTATAGGGGCAAGCTGCTTCATAAGTGGTGGCAATAGCACCTTTAAAACGATGTTGATTGTTAGTGGTCGGGGCATTTGCTTGTTGCTTGGCAAGCGTGCGATTATTACTTTTGGCTAAATTTTTCACCCGCCCGGTATTAATGTGCTCGTTAACAAAAATACCGCTGCGTTCTTTAGTTATTATATAGCCTTCATCCATTAACGCCTGATATACCAGTACTATGGTATTACGCGATACTTTAAGTTGCTGAGCAAATTTACGTGATGAGGGCAGTTTGGTATTTGGGGGAAATGAGCCGACTAAAATACCTTCAACCAATTTATTACGGATCTGGCTTTGCAAACTCTCTGCAAGACCATGATCGATATGAATTAAGCTGGTCGCCATGCTTTTCCCCATTATTGTTATACTTGCTTTTTATTAAGCCGTAATAAGTGATTTAAATAAAGCACTAAATTGATCAAGTCCTTCATTCGCGATGTCGTCACTCATTGTGAGTGCAGGTAAAAAGCGAATAACATTACCGTAAAAACCGCAAGCTAATAAAATTAAACCATGCTCAGCAGCACCCGTAATAATGGCTTGGGTAAGAGCTGTATTTGGTTGCTCGCTATCAGCGTTATTAACCAGTTCTATGGCAATCATAGCACCTTGATTTCGTACATCTAAAATAAGCGCAGGGTGTTGGCTTTGCAGTGTTGATAAGCGCTCATTAAATAGCTGCCCGAGTTTATTTGCGCGCTCAATAAGGTTTTCTTCTGTAATCACTTCAAGTACGGCAAGTGCGGCTGCACACGCAACTGGGGAACCACCATAAGTGCCGCCAAGCCCTCCTGGTAGTGGCGCGTCCATTATGTCACTTTTTCCAACCACAGCAGCAATTGGAAAACCACCAGCAATCCCCTTGGCCATGGTCATTAAATCGGGTTCTACATCTGCGTGCTCAAAACTAAACATTTTACCTGTACGACCAAAGCCGGTTTGAATTTCATCGGCAATGAGCACAATACCATGTTCGTCACATAGTTTACGTAGTGCAACTAGTAGCTCTTTTGGTGCCTGATAAAAACCACCTTCACCTTGTACGGGTTCGATAATAATTGCCGCTGTATCGCTAGGGGCAATATCAACTTTGAATAAGTTTTCAAGCGCTTTCAATGAGGCTTTAACAGAGACTTCATGACAGTCATTGGGAAATGGTACATGAAAAATATCACTAGGAAATGGCCCAAATAAATTTTTATACGGGGTAATTTTACCCGTCAGTGCCATGGTTAAATTAGTGCGGCCATGAAACCCGCCATTAAAAGCTATTACACCACGGCGGCCAGTATGTGCGCGCGCTATTTTTACACAGTTTTCAACCGCTTCTGCGCCAGTTGAGACAAATATAGCTTTTTTGGCTGAATCCCCAGGAGCAAGCTCAGTGAGTTTTTCAGCTAAAGTAACAGCCACCTCATAAGGGTTAACCATCACACAGGTATGACTAAACTTATCTACTTGTTGTTTTACCGCAGCGACAACTTTTGGGTGGCTGTGGCCGGTATTACACACCGCGATGCCAGTACCAAAATCAATATAGCGTTTGCCTTCAACGTCCCATACTTCAGCATTGATAGCACGTTCTACATATACGGGATAAACATTGCCTTGGCCGCGGGCGATTACTTGGCTTTTTCTTGCTTGTAAGTCTTGATTATTCATTATAATGTCTCTTTATATAAGTTGTTAAAGCGCGGGTTAAATGCCACCCATACACAGATATTTAATTTCTAGGTAATCATCAAGGCCGTACTTTGAGCCTTCACGTCCGTTACCCGACTGCTTAACACCGCCAAAAGGGGCGGCTGCATTTGAAATAAGTCCTTCGTTAATGCCGATCATGCCATATTCAAGCCCTTCACTTACCCGCCAAATACGGCCTATGTCGCGACTGAAAAAGTAAGCAGCCAAGCCATATTCGGTATCGTTAGCAATTTTTATGGCTTGTTGTTCATCGTTAAAGCTAATAATAGGTGAAACCGGGCCAAAAATTTCATTGTTGGCAATCGGCATATCATTGGTAACATGGCTTAAAATAGTGGGTTGATAAAAGTTATCTCCGGCGCTATCAAACTGGCCGCCATGGACAAGTTTAGCGCCAGCGGCGATTGATTCACTGACTAAGAGAGCCACTTGCTTAGCTGCTTTTTGGGAGATCATTGGGCCAATGGTTACGCCTTCCTTTATGCCATCACCGATGGTGAGTTTAGCGACCGCTTGAGTGTATTTTTCGGTAAATTCAGCCAACACATTCTGCTGCACTAAAATACGGTTAGTGCACACGCAGGTTTGCCCTGCATTACGATATTTAGAAGCAATAGCACCGGTTACAGCAGCATCTATATCGGCATCATCAAATACAATAAAGGGGGCATTTCCGCCAAGCTCCATTGATACTTTTTTAACCGTAGAAGCACATTGGCTGATTAATATTTTGCCCACCGCTGTGGAGCCGGTAAAAGTAAACTTAGCGACATCTGGGTGCTCGCTTAATACTTTGCCCATACCTTTAGCATCATCACCTACCACCACATTAAATACCCCCGCAGGAATACCTGCACGCTCGGCAAGCTCCGCCATCGCAAGCGCTGAAAGGGGGGTTTCAGCAGCAGGGCGGGCGACAAATGTACAGCCCGCTGCCAATGCGGCAGCAGCTTTGCGGGCGATCATGGCGTTGGGGAAGTTCCACGGCGTGATTGAGGCAACCACACCTACGGGTTGCTTTATAACTACAATGCGTTTGTCGCCAGCTGGAGCTGGAATTGTATCGCCATAAACGCGTTTAGCTTCTTCGCTAAACCATTCAATAAAGGCTGCGCCGTAGGCTATCTCACCTTTTGCTTCATTGAGCGGTTTACCTTGCTCAAGGGTTAAAATACGAGCTAAATCATCTTGGTGCAGCATTAGTAAGCCAAACCAATTGCGCATTAATTTAGCGCGTTCATTAGCCGATTTAGCCGACCACATTTTAAACGCGTTTTTAGCGGCTTTAATAGCCATGTTTGTTTCAGTTACACCACAGTTGCTTACCATCGCAATACGCTTACCATTGGCTGGGTTGGTTACTTCAAGCTGAGTTTCACTACTGTGCCAGCTGCCGTTTATATATGAAAACTGTTTGAATAATTGCTGATCGTTTAACTTGTCCATTGTGTTACCTCAAGTTCACTTTTCAACTATTGAAACTGATTTATAAACTTGATTAAATACTAAACATTCAACCTTATGTTTGGTAATATTCAAACATTACTGTGTTGCTTTGATGTAGAGCTATGGCTAAAACTTCGATTATTCCTAAACCGATTGCTGAATATGATTTACGATTACTGCGTATTTTTAGGGTGGTGGTTGAAAATGGTGGCTTTGCCGCAGCTGAAAATGAGCTAGGGATCACGCGTTCAACCATTAGTTTGCACATGAGTAATCTTGAAACACGCATGAAGTTAAAGCTGTGTTTACGTGGTCGCGGTGGATTTTCGCTGACTCAAGAAGGGCAAGCTGTTTATCATGCAGTGCTTGAATTATTTGCATCTCTTGATGATTTTTCTTTGTTAGTGGGCTCCCTTGGGCATGAACTTAGTGGTGAGCTTGTAATTTTATGCGCTGACCAAATTAGCCCAGCGCAGCAGCAAAAACTAGCAGAAGTGATCCGATATATTCATACCCAAGCGCCAAACTTACATTTGGTACTTGATGGTGGCAGTATTCATGATATTGAAAAAGCGCTATTAAAAGATAAAGCGCACTTAGGGATATTTCCTGGGTATCAACAAGTTGAAGGGCTTAGTTATCAATCATTAAGTAGCGATGCCATTTATTTATGTTGTAGCGACAAGCACCCTTTTTTTAATGTGGTAGATAGTAAAATAAGTAGCGAAATGCTTGCTCAAAGCCCCTCGGTACACCCGGGAATTGATATTGATGCAAATGGCCGAGAACAGCTAAAAAAGTTAAATTTAGCTGCTAAGTCTTATCAGTTTGATACCCGTAAAACCATGATTTTATCGGGCTGTTATTTAGGTTACATGCCGCAAAGTTATATTCAGCAAGAGCTAAATGATGGCAAAATGCGCATCATTAAGCCCAGCTCACTTACTTATCAGTTTGATTTGTCTTTGGTGTATAAAAAAAATCCTAAAGAGCAAAAAAAGGTCGAACTTGTTCAAGCGGCATTTATGAATGTTTTTTAGTTAGTCCGAAGTTAGCCCGAACCATATTAGTTACCAATATATGCAAAGCGAGGAATAATTTGGCCTTCTTTCTCAATGGTTTCTAAAAACATACTAAGTGGTCGCGCCCACATGCCAAACTCACCATATAAGGCTTGGTAAATCACCAATTGCTCTTGGCTTTCACTGTGAGTGGCAACATAAAGCACTTTGTATTTAGGGCCTTTGTAGTGTTGGTATATGCCTGATTTGAGGGTATTTGGTTTTATTGCTGTAGTCATGTTTTGATCTCTTGTATAATTTGTCTTTGCACTTTTAATGCTAACTAATTTGCCAATACTATGAACTATATTTCGTTAGATGATTACAAAAAAGCGTGGGTTTTTCGTCATAAAGATGCGCCAGTAACAGAACAAGACCTTGCCTTAATTAAACCTATGAGCCATGAGCGTGCCGCTGTTTTATGGAGCACCATGGTGAGCCGTGAACATGACCATCCTGATTTTTTTGAAAAAACAGACTGGTGTGGTAACGAAGACAATTTCTCGCAAACTATTCACTGGGAAGCTGCATGGGAAGCCGGCTCTGAGCAACTGCCAGCTGAGATCCTTGCGCACTTAGGTTGGCAAGCTAATACCACAGTGTATTTTTGTATCGCCCGCGATAATATTATCGAAACCAGCTTTGATGTGTTTAAACGCAATTGGCAAAATTTTATGTTTTTAGCTGATGGTAGTCTGTTATTAGGTAAGAAACGTGATGAAGTAGTGCAGTTTTTAGAAACTGGCGATGCTAAATTAGGTATAAAGTCACAAGTTAAGTAACCTGAGCTTTGCTTTTGTAAAGAGCAGAGCTTAAAAAGCAGTCAATACTGTGCTATAAAACAAGCAACTAGATGTTTTAGAGTATGATCGTTGGCTGCAAGCGACCCCTTTCAACAAGTCGATATTTGGCAATCAGATACACAACGTGTGCTATATGCACAGTTGTGTAATGCTTTTTATGCGCGGGAAATAGGTCAATTAGTTGTTGAAGTTAATGAACAGCGTTTACGCAAGCGATTAAAAAGTCTTCCTTATTATATAGAACGCGCAGCAACGGCCGTGGTAAATGGTCAAGTTCCTTTTCAGTTAGATCCGCACAATGGCTGTTGGCTTGATAAGCAAAAAGCTCAGCCTCCCAACGCAAAAAATAATGATGATTTTTATCAAACACATAAAAATGTAGGTTTAATTGTTCCGCTTTTACTCAATAGCGCAAATCAAACCCGTGTTGCAATAGACAGCATCGACCAAGTAAGCGACAATAAACTTCATTGTAATGAGCATGGTTGGTTTGACTGCCAAGGTCAGCCGCTTGAAGGGCAGTCGGTGGTGTTATTAAAGCCCACAAAGGCAACAATGGCCGCTGCTTGTTGTGGCCATCAGTGGTCTTTTGATAAACGCACGACACCGCGAACGTTATCACTGAGAGAAATGCTGCTAGCAGGCAATATCAATTGGCGTAATTTAAAACGTCCCCATGTTCGAGTTAAAAAAATATAATACCAGTAGCCTTAATCGCATTATAAATTTGTACTGGTAGAGTAAAATCAAGGAGTGTTTAATGCGACTGTTTCAATTCACGCTGCTGTGCTTAGCGTTATTTGTACAATATCGATTATGGTTTGGCCACAACGGTGTACAAGATTATAGTCGTTTAAAAGCTGCTGTTACTTCACATCACGATACTAATGCTCAATTGATCAAACGTAATAAAGTGCTTAAAGCCGATATTGAAGATTTAAAGCTTGGTCAAGAAGGTGTGGAAGAGCGCGCTCGAAATGAATTAGGGATGATCAAACCCGGCGAAACATTTATTCGTGTTTTACCCGGGCAGCAACAAAATGACAACTAATTATACCCTTGCAGCCATAGTCCCAGCCGCTGGCGTGGGAAGCCGTATGCAACATAGCGCACCGAAGCAATACATTCGCTTGGCTGGTAAAACAATTCTTGAACATACACTTGCTAAACTAGCGCAACTCAAACAATTAACGACTATTGTGGTGGCCGTCAGCGATGATGATCCTTATTTTGCTACACTGGAGTTTATTGATCAGCGCATTGTCCGTGCAAGTGGCGGCAAAGAGCGAGCCGACTCTGTACTTAATGGTTTATTAGCGCTTGCAGATAACCCGCCTGATTGGGTGTTAGTGCATGATGCGGCAAGGCCGCTGGTTACCTTGGCTGATATTGAGCGCTTACTTAGTGAGTGTATTAACGCTGACGAGGGCGGTATATTAGCAAGCAAAGTGAAAGATACCATTAAGCGCGGTGCAACTCATAGCCAACAAACAGTGCCACGGGATGACTTATGGCAGGCGTTGACCCCGCAATTATTTAAGTACCACGATTTAATGCAGGCATTGCAAACTGCGCTTGCTCAGCAGGTTACGATCACTGACGAAGCATCGGCAATAGAATGGGCGAATAAGCCCGTAAAGCTAGTGGCTGGGCGTAGCGATAATATTAAAATAACCACTCCAGAAGATTTAGATTTAGCCAACTTTTTACTCCAAAAACAACATAGTGAGAATGCATCATGATTCGTATAGGCCATGGCTTCGATGTCCATAAATTTGGTGGCGAAGGCCCGTTAACTATTTGTGGTGAAAAGATTGCTTACCCACAAGGCTTTTTAGCGCACTCTGATGGTGATGTTGCGATCCATGCACTATGCGATGCTATTTTAGGCTCATTAGCAATGGGCGATATTGGCAAGCACTTTCCTGATACCGCCAGTGAATATGAGAATATAGATAGCCGTATTTTATTACGCCATGTTGTTGATTTAGCTAAGCAGCAAGGCTATGTACTGGGTAATGCGGATGTAACGATAGTAGCGCAAGCGCCAAAAATGCTGCCGCATATTCAAGCCATGCGTAAAAATTTAGCCGCCGATTTAAATGCTGAACTGGACCAGGTAAATGTCAAAGCAACAACCACTGAAAAGCTCGGTTTTGAAGGGCGAAAAGAAGGTATTTCAAGTCATGCAGTGGTTATCATGAGCAAGCAATCACTATGAGCGAGTTAAATTATTTATACGGTGCACCATTATCTAAAGCAGATTTTAAAACCACTGCTGAAGATTTTATGGTTGATGAGGATTTAGGCATAGAGTTTACTGGCAGTGGTGAACACGTCTGTTTACAGGTCGTTAAAAAAGGCGAAAATACCCAATACGTTGCTAAATTACTTGCCCAAAAAGCGGGAATTTCGCCACGTGATGTCAGCTTCGCTGGTATGAAAGATCGCCACGGAGTATGTAGTCAGTGGTTTAGTGTGCCAGTACCCATTAAAAAAGACATTGATTTTACTGAGCTAAACAGTGAATCACTGTTTATCATTGCTCAGCAACGGCATAATCGTAAGCTGCGGACTGGCTGCCACAAAGGTAATAAATTCAGCATTATTCTGCGTAATGTAACTCAGCCGTTAGACATTCTTTGTCGTATCAACGCGGTACGCGCCGGGGTGCCTAACTATTTTGGCGAACAACGCTTTGGTCACGATGGTCATAATTTAGTGATGGCTAAAAAGATGTTTGCCGGTGAGCGCATTCGTGACAAAAAACTACGTGGTTTAATTATCTCTGCTGCACGTTCTTATGTGTTTAATCAAATAGTGAATTTGCGTGTTGCTGAGCACGGCTTAGCTAAAACCATGCACCGTGAAGTGTTTATGCTCAGTGGTAGCAATGCATTTTTTGAAGATGCCATTAGCGATGAAAATATCGCTCGTCTTGCCTCTGGCGATATTATGATGTCTGCGCCATTGGTCGGCACTAGCGAAAAAGGCCTCACCGAACAAGAAAAAATATGGCTAGAGCCGTATCAAGATTGGTGTGAAGGGCTTGGTAAGTTAGGGCTGAAAAATGAGCGCAGAATGTTGCGTTTGATCCCACAAGATTTAACCGTTGAAACGATTGATGAAACTACCATTAAATTGAGCTTTGGTTTACCCAAAGGCACCTTTGCCACGGCATTGTTACGTGAGCTGGTGGATTACACAGATGCAAGCCCACGAGTACATAAAGAACAGGACGCTGAAAATGAAAATTCTTCTAAGTAACGATGATGGTGTTAATGCAAAAGGTATTGCAGTGTTGTATCAGGCATTGACGCAAATTGCAGACGTAACGTTAGTTGCACCTGATCGCAATTGCAGTGGCGCAAGTAACTCACTGACGCTACTTAATCCACTGCGTGCTACCACGCTAGATAACGGGTTTATTTCGGTCAATGGTACGCCCACTGATTGTGTACATTTGGGCGTGAATGAATTACTTAATGAAAAGCCCGATTTAGTTGTGGCTGGCATTAATCATGGCGCGAATTTAGGTGACGATACTTTGTACTCAGGGACTGTTGCAGCAGCAACCGAAGGACGTCATTTAGGCTTGCCCGCAGTGGCGGTGTCTTTGTGCTCAAAAGAAGGCAATCATTTTGAAACGGCAGCAGCGGTGACTGTCAGCATAATTAAAGAGCTGGCGTCACATCCATTGCCAAAAGATCAAATCATCAATATTAATGTGCCAGATATTCCGTTATCTGAGCTAAAAGGCGTGCAAGTAACGCGTTTAGGTGCGCGTCATAAAGCAGAAACCATGACTAAACAACAAGATCCATGGGGACGAGACATTTATTGGTATGGGGTTTTAGGTGCCGAAAGTGATGCCGGAGAAGGTACAGACTTTTATGCTATCAATAATGGCTATGCATCGGTTACGCCACTAAGTGTTGATATGACAGCGAAAGATAGTTTGGCTGCGGTTGGTGAGTGGCTTAAAACAATGGAGATCAACGGTGCTGGCTAATTATACTCGAAGTGCCCGTGCGCTCGCTGACCTATTACAGCGTGAAGGTGTTGAAGATAAATTGGTACTCAGCGCTATTGCTGATATTCCACGTCATGTATTTGTTGATGATGTACTTAAGCATAAAGCGTATCAAAATACGGCGTTGCCAATAGGTCAAGGACAAACAATTTCACAGCCATATATTGTTGCCCGTATGACCGAGTTACTGCGTTTGGCTGGCGTGCGCGATAAAGTACTTGAGATAGGCACGGGTTCAGGCTATCAAACAGCGGTACTGGCGAAAACCTTTTCAAAAGTATTTTCGGTAGAGCGAATTAAAGCGTTACAATGGCAGGCTAAGCGCCGTTTACATAACCTAGACTTATACAACGTTTCCATGAAACATGGCGATGGTTGGCAAGGCTGGCAGTCACAAGCGCCGTTTGATGGCATCATTGTAACCGCCGCTGCATCGCAAGTCCCGCAGGCATTACTTGATCAACTCAGTGATGGTGGGGTGATGATTGCGCCAATCGGTAATGAAGATCAACAACTGGTTATGGTTGTGCGCGAAGGCGAAAAATTTACTCAACATGTTATTGCGCCAGTTAGATTTGTACCTTTAGTCCCTGGCGACATTGAATAGGAAGTCACTTTGAAATTGTTTACTAAGTTATACGATATGGCATTAGTGTGGGCAAAACATCGCCACGCAGAGCGTTATTTAGCTGGGATGAGTTTTGCTGAATCGGTTATTTTTCCTATTCCACCCGATGTAATGCTTGCGCCGATGTCGCTTGCACAACCGAGCAAAGCATGGCGCTATGCTACTTTTGCTACAGTTGCTTCGGTGCTTGGCGGTATTTTAGGTTATTTGCTCGGGTTTTGGTTGTTTGAACCTGTAGTAGAGCCATTAATAGCGCAAATGGGTTGGCAAGAAAAGTTTAATACCGCTTTAAGCTGGTTTAAAGATTATGGCGTATGGGTGGTGTTTTTAGCCGGTTTTTCGCCAATACCCTATAAAGTATTTACTATTGGTGCTGGGCTTTTGCACATGGCGTTTTTACCTTTTTTATTAGCCTCTGCTGTCGGGCGTGGTGCGCGGTTCTTTTTAGTTTCAGCGCTAATGAAGTGGGGCGGAGTAAAAATGGAGCAAAAATTACGTCAATATGTTGAGGTACTTGGCTGGGGGGTAGTGATTTTAGTGGTGGTTGCATACTTTTTATTACGTTAAGCATCTAAATAACTACTTTTAGCACAAGGAGCAAAACACCATGAATAAACAGTACGTCTTCTATGTTACTTTATTTACAAGTGTTTTGCTCAGTGCCTGCTCATCTCGACATGCCCCTGCTCCGGTCAGTAGTTTAAATACCAGTGTTAAACCTTATACTAGTAAAGTAAATATTAATGGTGACCGCTACACGGTTAAAAAAGGTGATACGTTATATTCGATAGCCTTTAGCGCCCAGCAAGATTTCCGCACGTTGGCAAAAAATAATGGCATACCAGCCCCTTACATAATCCAACCGGGGCAAACAATTTCTTTTAATAATGTACCTGAAAAAATAAAAAGGCATAAAAAATATACGAAACCGAGTAAAAAGTCTACAAGTGACATACAAAAAAATAACAAAAAATTAAAGAAAGAGCTTGATCAGCCAAAACAACGAGAGTATGTTCAAAAACAAGCCAATAGGAAAATTAGTAAAAATAACAGTTTGTCCTCGACCCAAGTTAAGTGGTCGTGGCCAGCTAAAGGAACAGTAACTCAGCGTTTTTCAACCAAGGAAAGCGGTTATAAAGGGTTACAAATTACTAATAAAAAAGGTGTCGCTGTTTTTGCCGCAGCACAAGGGACTGTAGTTTATGCGGGTAATGCACTTAGAGGATACGGTAATTTAATTATTTTGAAACATAATGATGATTATCTTAGTGCCTATGCACATAACTCTAAGTTGCTAGTTAAAGAAAAACAGGATGTGAAAGCTGGGCAAAAAATAGCCGAGATTGGCAGTTCAGACTCTGAAGTGACGGCATTGCGTTTTGAAATCCGTTACCGAGGACAAGCTGTTAATCCTGAGAAGTATTTGCCTTAGCTATCGGTCGGGTATTGATCATAGTGATTAAGATCACTTGTTTGCTTGAGGGTACGCTCATGGGTAACACAGCAAAAATAGAAAAAACGAAAGATGCGATTGATGATAAATTTGATGATATAGCTGTCGCTGATACAGACTCTGAATTATTAGATGACGTCGATAAAGATGATGACAAAGAAGATGAAATATTTGCCAAAGAGGAAATCACTAAGAATTTAGATGCGACTCAGCTGTATTTAGGTGAAATTGGTTTTTCGCCATTATTAAGTGCTGAAGAAGAAGTCTTTTTTGCCCGCAAAGCATTAAAAGGCTGTAGCGCTTCTCGTAAACGAATGATTGAAAGTAATTTACGTTTAGTTGTTAAAATCGCCCGCCGTTATAACAATCGTGGCCTTGCGTTACTTGATTTAATTGAAGAAGGTAATCTTGGTTTGATCCGCGCCGTTGAAAAATTTGATCCTGAACGTGGTTTTAGATTTTCGACCTATGCGACTTGGTGGATCCGTCAAACAATTGAACGCGCCATCATGAATCAAACCCGCACAATTCGCTTACCAATCCATGTAGTGAAAGAACTTAACGTTTATTTACGCACCGCACGTGAACTAACGCAAAAGCTGGATCATGAGCCCACTGCCGAAGAAATTGCAGCGTGTTTAGACCGACCAGTTGAAGACGTAACTAAAATGCTGCGTTTAAACGAGAAAATCACCTCTGTAGATACACCTATTGGTGGTGAAAACGATAAAGCATTGTTAGATATTATTGCCGATGAAAAAGGCTTTGGCCCGGAAGGCGAAGTACAAAATAATGATATCAATAAGCACATTGTAGACTGGTTAGGTGAGCTTAATCCTAAGCAACGTGAAGTGCTTGCACGTCGTTTTGGTTTGTTAGGTTATGAGCCATCAACACTTGAAGATGTGGGTCGTGAAATCGGTTTAACGCGTGAGCGAGTAAGACAAATTCAAGTAGAAGCACTGCGCCGCTTAAAAGATATTTTGCAGCATGAAGGATTAAGCACTGATAGCTTGTTTGATCAGTTTTCATAACATTGATAGAGCAATAGACGCAGCAACACAAACACACACAGAAAATAATTATTAAAAGCTGAGGAGCTAACTCTTCAGCTTTTTTTGTGCTTAAAGCATGCTACAGCAGCGATTTTAGCTTATATAGTAAATCTTGAGCTTGGCGTGGGCTTAAGTTATCTAGGTCAACCTCAGCGAGTTGTGCTTCTACCTGTGATGGTTCAGCTGCAAACAATGATGGCTGTACTGCATTGATATCAGCAGTGACTGGCTGATGATTCTCCAGCATTTTAAGCTTTTGTTTTGCCTGCTTTATAACTGCTTTTGGCACCCCAGCTAAGGCTGCTACTTGCAAGCCAAAACTTTTACTTGCGGCACCATCAAGTACGGTATGCATAAAGGCGATTGTGTCGTTGTGCTCTATCGCATCTAAGTGAACATTCACCAGTCCCGCTTGTTGCTCGGCCAGTTCGGTAAGTTCAAAATAATGGGTTGCGAATAAAGTTTTAGCGGATATTTTTGATGCTAAATGATCCGCTGTTGCATAAGCTAATGATAGACCATCGTAGGTACTCGTCCCTCGGCCAATTTCATCCATTAACACCAGTGACTGCGCGGTAGCATTGTTTAAAATGGTGGCTGTTTCGGTCATTTCGACCATGAAGGTTGAGCGACCTGATGCTAAGTCATCACTGGCGCCAATACGTGTAAATATACGGTCGATATTACCAATCTTAGCGCTGTCTGCTGGCACAAAGCTACCAATGTGTGCCATTAACACAATCAGTGCAGTTTGGCGCATATAGGTTGATTTACCGCCCATATTTGGTCCCGTAATGATCAGCATTTTACGCTGAGCATTAAGCTCTACAGGATTGGCAATGAAAGGGTCTTTCATTACTTGTTCAACAACTGGGTGGCGACCTTGCTTAATACTAATGTCATCGTTATCGCACAGTAGCGGTTTTGCATAGTTCAATGCAATTGCACGCTCGGCAAGGTTATTTAGCACATCTAAATCTGCCAGTGCTGCCGCCATTATTTGTAGCTGTTCAATGTGCGGGGCAATAAATTCAAACAGTTGTTCGTAAAGTTGCTTTTCAAGCGCCAGAGCTTTTGATTGGCTACCTAACACTTTATCTTCATGCTCTTTAAGCTCTGGAATTATATAACGTTCGTTATTTTTAAGCGTTTGGCGACGAATATAATCAGCAGGCACTAAATGTGCGTTGGCACGACTTACTTCAATAAAAAAGCCATGCACACGGTTATAACCGATTTTAAGGGTGCTAATACCGGTGCGTTCACGCTCGCGCTGTTCGAGTTGCTCAAGAATGTCGGTAGCGCCTTGGCTGAGTGAACGCCATTCATCGAGTTCACTGTTGTAACCCGGTGCAATTACGCCACCATCACGAATAAGTACCGGTGGGTTTTCAATCACTGCTTGCTCAAGTAATTGCTGTAAATCAGGTAATTCAGGAGATTGCGCGATGATCTGACTAATGCGAGGATCGCTGGCATCGGTTAATAGCTCGTGCAGTGGAGCTAGGGCTTGTAGTGCGCTACGCAGACGGGTTAAATCGCGCGGACGAGCGGTCCACAATGCTAAACGAGCAATAACACGCTCAATATCACCTATTTGTTTTAACGACTCATGTAGCTCACCACACAGCTGTACATCGATAATGGCACTAATCGCATTAAGGCGAGCGTTAAGCTCAGGTTTAGAACGTATTGGTGTATGAATACGACGCTTTAATAGCCGTGAGCCCATCGCTGTTGCTGTTTTATCAAGTACTTGTGCTAAGGTGTTTTCAAAGCCACCAGAGAGGTTAACGGTCAACTCTAAATTTTTACGAGTGGCAGCATCTAAGATTACTGCATGTTCGTTATGTTCTAATGTGATGGCGCGAATATGGGGTAGAGCAATACGTTGCGTGTCTTTCACATATTGCATAAGGCAACCGGCGGCAACTAATGCAGCAGTTGCTTTATCAACCCCAAAACCGACTAAATCTTTGGTGCCAAACTGCTCGCATAACAAATGTTGTGCAGTGTCTAAGTCAAACTCCCATTCAGGACGACGGCGAATACCTTTGATATGCTCAATCAAATGAAAGTTGGCAAAGTCTTCGCTATAGAGTAACTCTGCTGGTGCTAAGCGTTGTAAAGTTGAACTAAATGCTTCTTCAGTATTTACTTCAACAATATTAAAACGGCCTGAGTTAATATCTAAGTAAGCAATGCCATACACGCCTTTTTTACTTTGCCAAACGCTGGTCAGTAAATTATCTTGGCGCTCTTGTAATAGTGCTTCATCAGAAATGGTGCCAGGGGTAACAATGCGTACAACTTTGCGCTCAACAGGTCCTTTGCTGGTTGCAGGGTCGCCTATTTGCTCACAAATAGCGACGGATTCACCCATTTGTACCAAACGAGCTAAATAGTTCTCTACCGCATGATAAGGGACGCCTGCCATAGGAATAGGATCGCCGCCGGCTTTACCACGGTGAGTTTGTGAAATATCAAGCAGTTGTGCTGCACGTTTTGCATCATCAAAAAATAGCTCGTAAAAATCGCCCATGCGATAAAACAGTAAAATATCACGATGCTCAGATTTTATTTTTAGATACTGCTGCATCATCGGAGTTTGTTGACTTATATTGTGCGGTGCATAAAGATCGAACGACATGTATTTACCCAAAGGCTGAATATGGAATTACATCAAGAGATTAAAACACTTGCTGCGCAGTTAGGCGCTATTTTAACGGATAAACGCTTATGGATCACTAGTGCTGAATCATGTACTGGTGGTGGAGTGAGTTATGCGTTAACAGATACCCCTGGCAGCTCGGCTTATATTGACCGTGCATTTGTAACATACAGTAATCAAGCTAAGCAGGATTTACTAGGGGTTACAGAGCAAACCTTAACTTTATACGGCGCAGTGAGTGAGCAAACTGTTTTGCAAATGGCCGCGGGTGCGTGTAAGGCCGCAGGGGCAGATATTTCGGTTGCAGTATCGGGGATTGCAGGTCCGGGTGGTGGCAGTACAGAAAAACCAGTAGGTTTAGTATGGTTTTGTATTCAAATTGGCGAGAAACAGTATCCGAGCCAACAGATATTCGCAGGCGATAGAGCGCAAGTTAGGTTGCAAGCTATTGTTTACTCATTAAAAACCATTATAGAAAAGATAAATTAGTAAAATTAGCTTGATACTGTGATTTCATACAGTATACTTGTCTGCATTAGCCGGATTTGGAGAGTAAAATGAACGATAACAAACAAAAAGCGTTGGACGCTGCTTTATCTCAAATTGAACGTCAATTTGGTAAAGGCTCAATAATGAAATTGGGTGACAATAAAGCGTTAGATATTGATGCTATATCAACAGGCTCTCTGGGCATTGATATCGCATTAGGCATAGGTGGTTTACCTATGGGGCGTATTGTTGAGATTTATGGCCCTGAATCATCAGGTAAAACAACGCTAACATTACAAGTTATTGCTGAAGCACAAAAAGAAGGTAAAACCTGTGCTTTCGTTGATGCTGAGCATGCACTTGATCCAATTTATGCCCAAAAATTGGGTGTAAATATTGATGAGTTATTAGTTTCACAACCTGATACAGGTGAACAAGCACTTGAAATTTGTGACATGTTAGTACGCTCAAGCGCTGTTGATGTGGTTGTTGTCGATTCGGTTGCGGCATTAACACCGAAAGCTGAAATTGAAGGCGACATGGGTGATTCACACATGGGCCTACAAGCACGTTTAATGTCACAAGCATTACGTAAGCTAACTGGTAATATCAAACGTTCAAACACTTTATGTATTTTCATTAACCAAATCCGCATGAAAATTGGTGTTATGTTTGGTAACCCAGAAACCACTACTGGTGGTAACGCACTTAAATTTTACGCGTCAGTACGTTTAGATATTCGTCGTATCGGTTCTGTTAAAGAGGGCGACGAAGTGGTGGGTAACGAAACCCGCGTTAAAGTGGTGAAAAACAAAGTTGCTCCTCCGTTTAAGCAAGCTGAATTTATCATCATGTATGGTGAAGGCATCTCTAAGCATGGCGAGTTAATTGACTTAGGTGTTAAGCATAAGCTGGTTGAAAAAGCAGGTGCTTGGTATAGCTACAATGGTAGTAAAGTTGGTCAAGGTAAATCAAACTCAATTAAGTTCTTGAAAGAGAACCCTGAGATTTCTAACGAGATTGAAGGTAAATTGCGTGATATGTTGTTATTAAAAGCAACAATTAAGCCTGACGATATTGAAGACACAGTGTTAGCAGATGATGCTGAGCTTTAAAAGTATTTAATAAGCGCGATTTGACCCGCACTTAACATTAAAAAAGCCGCTAAATAATATTTAGCGGCTTTTTTGTATTTGTATTTTTGTTAGCGAGTTATAACTGCCAATTCACTGAGACAGTGAAGTTACGTGGTGCACCATAGTAGCCTTGCTCCCAATACAGGCTGTGGATGTATTTTTCATTGGTTACATTATTAATATTGAACGACAAACCGACATTATCCGTAATATCGTAAGTAGTCATAAGGTTTAAGATACCGAATGCATCTTGTTTGGTAACTGGAGTAACACCCAGTGCTGTAATTGGCTGAATGCGTTTAGTGTCATCTTGCCAGCGGTAATTTAAGCCAAATGTTAGCCCTTCAATCTCAGTCACTTTATGAGTGATGGCAAGTTTATACTGGTTTTTAGGGGTGTAATTCTTAACAAGCTCATCACCATCAATATTGATGGTGCTATAACTAAAACTAGTACTGAGGGTTTCAGTAATTTTACCGCTAAGCTCCACTTCAAAACCATCACTGTTAATACCATCAGCACCATAGTAACGGGTGTCATCAGGTTTTGAGCCTGGAATTGCAACCGCAAGGCCAACTTGCTTAGCATCAAAATAAGCAAGGGTAACAAACAGGTTACTGTCTAATAACTGTGCTTTTACGCCTATTTCACTGCTTTTACCTGTGATTGGATCGAGGTAATCACCATTGATCTCACGCTCAGTTTGCGGCACAAATGTTTCTGTGTAGCTGGCATACGCTGCTAGATCGTCGTTAATATCGTACACAGTGCCAAAATAAGGAATGGTTTTATCCGCTTTTTTATCTTTGGCAACACCATACGACATACCTTTAGATTGCCAGTTAACTTGGCTAACACCGGCTAAAAAGCTGAGTGAGTCGGTAGCACGAATACGCGTAGAAATATAAGCAGAACGTTGTCTGTTAGTAACATCACCACCGGTCAAACCATCCGTAAGCGTTGCCACTGGCGCTGCGCCATCCCAGCCACCAAGCTCTGGCATTGGAGGATAACCATTGCCTGTCGTGTTGTCATAAAGTGACTTATCATAATTATCCATATCAGCCTGGTTCACACCAAATGATAAATCATGCGCCATGCCGAATAAATCGAACTTACCCGCAACGTATAAATCAAAAATGTCGTGCTTGTCTTTATGGTCATACTCACTTGCATAACCCGTTAAGCCAAGGCCGGTTTCACGATCGGGAGTACCAAAAACGTAAAATAGCTCAGAATCTTGCTCATTTACTAAATGCGCGTAATTTGCTTTTAAAAACCAAGTATTAGTAATGTTTTGTTCAACTGAGACGAAAAGTTGCTCAGTAGAGTTATTCCAATATGACCAATCTGACGCTGTACTTGTCGATACATCAAAATTTGTTGCACTACCATCGCTATAATAAAGCGGTAATGCTCCCCAAAGCGGGCTGTCGGCATCTTTTTGTTGATTGACATAGTTTACCGATAAAGTCGTACTGTTGGTAAGCTGGCCTTCATAGGCAAGGTAATAAATGGTTTTGTCTTGTTCGTAGCGATCTAGGTATGAATCTGTTTTTTGTTTTGTAAACGCAACACGTACGGCCTGATTTTCAGTTAACGCCGTTGAGGCGTCGAGTTCCAAGCGTTTGTTACTCCATGAACCAAACGATGCAGAGGCGCTTACTTTTGTTTGATAAGTTGGCTTTTTAAGTACCATGTTAACGGTAGCTGACGGGTTACCTGCACCAGTCATCAAACCATTTGCGCCGCGAACAACTTCTACGCTTTCAAAAATAGAGGTATCAAGTGTACCTTGAATCGAGCCGTTATCTTGCGGGGTACCCATGCCATTTACTTGGAAGTTAGTAATTTCAAAACCACGGGCTTTAAAATATGTGCGATCTGTTTCTATTTGTTCAACAGTTACGCCTGGCGTGCTTTCTAGTACGGCATTAATATCATCGAGAGAGAAGTCGTCCATTAAGGCGCGCGATATAACAGAGATCGACTGCGGTGTTTCTTTAATTGTTAAGCCCAATTTGGTTGCTGACTGCGCATCTTCCGTAATGTAATTTTTATGGTGTTGTCCATACACAGCTATTTTTTCAAGGGATTCATGATTGTTATTTTCTTCGGTTGCGTGAACAACACCACTTATAGCTAGCGAAGTAAAAGCTGCTAATTTAGATAAACGTAAAAACTGCGGGGCAGACATGTGACATCCCATAAATTAAAAAGAAGTACGCAATTTAATCTAAATAGCAACGATTTGTAATTGCATTGTTGTGTTTTATTCGATAAAGAGTTTGATTTTGGAGTAATAAAAAAGCGGCCAAAGCCGCTTAAGGAAGTAATATAATTTTAGTTTTAGCTTAGAACGCGTATTTAACTGAGAACTGCAGGCGATCTAAATCACCATCAACGCCACTTTCTGTTTCGCGTTCTGCATGCTTTAACTCAGCACCAAACGTTAAACGTTTAACTGGTGAGTATAAAATATTAGCGCTATAGCTTTGGCTAGATTCAGTTGGGTCACCGGTAATCGTAAGCAAATCAGTGTTATTGTCTGCTGAGAAGAACGAGTAAAGGAATGTTGAGCGCCATTGGTTATTCCAATTGTGCTGGTAAGCAATAAACCCTGATGTAGAGTCAATTGCATCTAGCTCATCACCATTAAGCACTGCACCATGCGCAACATTTAAGCCAACGTAACGACCTAAGCCTTTACCTTGGGTAAGCATAAATTTAACGTTGTCTTGGCCAACTTTAAACATACCTGATGCACTAATGCCAATTGATGTTTCATTAGCGTCAAGGCCGCCCACTTTATAAGTAAGTTGACGAGCAAGCGCTGCAACCACTAAGTTACCCCAATCAGCAGTATGTGTGTAACGTGCTGTGAAATCCGGTAATGATGCATCATCGGTTACAGCCATACCATTTGAAGTTGTAATTGTACTTTCAGGGTTTTCTAGCGAGAAAGACCATGCGCCAGTTGTGTATTTAACTTGTGCTTGGCGAACAAATACCGTGCCTTCAGCTGGACCTACAAAATCAAGAGTTTCAGGCAGTGCACCAACATTTTGGAAGTTTGACCATGTTTGACCAAACAACCAGCCGTCGTAAGAAATAAATGCGTGGCGAATACGTGGCGCATATGAGTTAGATACGCGTTCATTACCGCCAGCAGCAGATGCTAAAAAGTCTATTTCGATTTTACTACTTATGGTTTTGCCGTTGTCTAGGAGTGTTGATGTGCCAAAATTAAAACGAGACTGACGTGCGTGCATATCAAATACAGCATCAGAGTTGTTGTCGGCACCGACTGTTAATGTACTTGGTACATAAAAGTCACGCCCTACATTTGTTCCTGCAGGCGCGCCAGCTGAATAATCACTCCACATTGCATCGAGTTTTATATAACCACCATAAGTAACATCAGTGCCACCAATCGTTGCGGCTTGTGCTGTAGCTGAGAGCGCGCACAATACGGCAGTGGCAGTAAGTGTTTTTAATACTGTTGATTTTGTTGTCATAGTCAAAGTCCTATTCGGGGCTGCTTGTTGCATCATGATACTTGTGTTGTGATACCACTTTTGATTAAGTATGCTTTTTACTCAATTACCTATTGGTCTATTAGACTAAGGTGGCAAGCTTGCTACCCTAGTTTAAACATATCATTAACATTTTGTATTAATAGCGTAAAATGATGAAATTTTAAAACAATTAGAGCGTTCAGTGAAATAAATCAAAGATAATACAACTAAGGTCTAATACTTTCGCCCGCTATGCTGGGTGATCCTTAAGATAGGCCTTAGGCAAGTAATTAAAATGGAGACGACTATGTCACAAAGTATCTATCCAGTTCCTGCACATATCAAGAATGCAGCCTTAGTTGATAACGATAAATATAATACACTTTACAAGCAATCTATTGATGATCCAGAAGGTTTTTGGGCAGAGCACGGTAAACGTCTCGATTGGTCAACACCTTTTACTAAAGTAAAAAATACCTCTTTTGATAAAGGCCATATCAGTATTAAATGGTATGAAGATGGCGAACTTAATGCTTCGTATAACTGTATTGACCGCCATCTGGCAACTAAAGCAGATAAAACGGCATTGATCTGGGAAGGCGACGATCCATCGCAAAGTGAACATATTTCTTATCAACAGCTGCATGACGAAGTGGCAAAATTTGCCAATGGTTTGAAAAAACTCGGTGTTAAAAAAGGCGATCGTATTGCTATTTACATGCCTATGTCACCGCAAGCTGTTTATGCAATGCAAGCATGTGCGCGTTTAGGTGCAATTCACTCGGTAGTCTTTGGTGGTTTCTCACCATCAGCAATTGCTGATCGTATTAAAGATTCTGGTGCTAAAATTGTTATTACTTCTGATGAAGGGCGTCGTGCAGGCAATACAGTGCCGCTTAAAGCAAATGTTGATGAAGCCGTTGCACAACAGTCGGTCACTACCATCGAACACGTTGTTGTACATCAGTTAACGGGTGGCGAGGTACAATGGCATGAACATGATGTATGGTGGCATGATTTAGTTGCTGATCAAGCCCCAGACTGTGCACCAGAGCCGATGAATGCAGAAGATCCACTCTTTATTCTTTACACTTCAGGTTCAACAGGTCAGCCTAAAGGGGTGGTTCATACGACTGGTGGTTATTTAGTATATGCATCGATGACTCACGAATATGTGTTTGATCTAAAAGAAGATGATATCTTTTGGTGTAGCGCCGATGTGGGCTGGATCACAGGTCACAGTTACATTGCTTACGGCCCATTAGTTAATGGTTGTACGCAAGTCTTATTTGAAGGTGTACCCACTTACCCAACCGCAGGACGTATGGGTGAAGTAGTCGATAAGCATAATGTTACAATTTTATACACAGCGCCAACGGCAATTCGTGCACTGATGGCCAAAGGCGATGAACCAACAGCGACCTCAAACCGCGATAGCCTACGTATTTTGGGCTCGGTGGGGGAGCCAATCAACCCAGAAGCATGGACTTGGTATTACGAAAACATGGGTAAAGGTAACTGCCCAATTGTTGATACTTGGTGGCAAACTGAAACTGGTGGCATCATGATCACACCTTTACCAGGTGCAATTGATATGAAACCAGGTTCTGCAACCCGTCCATTCTTTGGTATTGCGCCAGCATTATTTGATGCTGAAGGTAATGCTCTGGAAGGCGCAGTTGATGGTAACTTAGTTATTCTTGATAGCTGGCCATCACAAGCTCGAACAGTTTATGGCGATCATGAACGTTTTGAACAAACTTACTTCTCTGCTTATCCGGGTGTGTACTTTACTGGAGACGGTTGTCGCCGTGATGAAGATGGTTACTACTGGATCACCGGCCGTGTTGATGATGTATTAAACGTATCAGGACATCGCTTAGGTACTGCCGAGATTGAGAGTGCACTGGTTGCTCACCCTGCGGTTGCCGAAGCTGCTGTAGTAGGTTACCCGCACGATATTAAAGGCCAAGGTATTTATGTTTACCTAACGCCAAACGAGGGTGTAACGGTCAGTGACGAATTAACCAAAGAGGTACGTAATTGGGTTCGTAAAGAGCTTAGCCCAATTGCATCGCCAGATATGATCCAATGGTCACCAGGTTTACCTAAAACCCGCTCAGGTAAGATCATGCGTCGTATTTTACGTAAGATCGCTGCAAATGAGCACGAGCAATTAGGTGATACCTCAACACTTGCAGACCCTGGTGTGGTTGATGAATTAATCGAGAACCGATTAAATCGTTAAATATGCGTTAAAAACTTGATTAGAAGTTGATTCTAAACGTAGTATATCGGCTGTCAGCTATTTGATAGATGGCAGCCGAATTCATTAGGAGTGAACCATGAGTCAGTTTTTAATAGCGGATGACCACCCGTTATTTCGCGAAGCACTAAAAGGGGCATTAACGGCAAAGTTTGATGGTTTAGAGGTTTTTGAATCTGAAAATTTTGAAACTACATTGCAAGTGCTTAGTGAACAAGAAGATTTAGATATCTTACTACTAGACCTACATATGCCCGGCAGTGGCGATTTATATGGCCTAATTCGCATTCGTGAAGATTATCCAAGCTTGCCAATTGCTGTTGTCTCTGGCAGTGAAGATATCAATATTGTTTCAAAAGTTATGAGCTACGGGGCGATGGGATTCATTCCTAAGTCATCATCATCAGATGATATTGCCGGAGCAATTAATCAAATACTCGATGGCGATGTATGGCTACCACCTGAGCTTAAAGACAAAGTAGCGAGCGTTACCAATGAAGATAAAGAAATCGCCGCTCAAGTAGCCTCCCTTACCCCACAGCAATATAAAGTGCTGCAGTACTTGCACGAAGGTTTGTTGAATAAACAGATCGCTTATGAACTACATATTTCAGAAGCAACGATCAAAGCGCACATCACCGCGATATTCCGTAAGCTTGGAGTGTATAACCGCACGCAAGCGGTGTTGATAGCTGCAAAATTACAACTCGAACCTATCGAGCAAACACATTAAGTACAGTATAAAAGTGTCAATAATAATAAAAATAAAGAGGCGTTGCGCCTCTTCATTCTACTCTATTTCTAGAGCCTAGCTAAATACGACGGTTCTATTACCATTAATAAATAGCTTATGTTCTGATGCTAATTGCAGTGCCTTACAAAACACTGTTTTCTCTACATCTTTGCCCATTTTAGCCATCATTTCGGCAGTGTTTGCGTGGTTTACATGGGTGACGTCTTGCATAATAATCGGCCCTTCATCGAGCTCATTATTAACAAAATGCGCTGTTGCACCAATGATCTTAACTCCTCGTTCAAATGCCTGATGATATGGTTTTGCACCGATAAAAGCAGGTAAAAATGAATGATGAATATTGATAATTTTACCATCAAAGCGGCCTACAAATTCAGGGCTTAAAATCCGCATATATTTGGCAAGGCCAATGATATCGGGATTGTAGCTGGCAATTAAGTCACCCACTTGCAGGTCGTGTTCAGCGCGTGATAGACCTTCATGGCTGACCACATGAAACGGCACATCAAAGCCCTTCGCCAATGGCGCTAAGTCAGGATAATTAGCAATCACAGCCAATACTTCAATATTCAGTGCTTGCTCAAATTGCTTTAGCAATACGCCCCCTAAGCAGTGGGCTTCTTTAGTCGCTAGTAACACCACTTTAGTTTTCTCGTCAGTGTGCAGTGCTAATTGCGCGCCATCGGGTAACAAAGCTTGTAATTGATTTAAAAAATCTGGATCTGGTTGGCCCGTTAGTTCAGTGCGCATAAAAAAGCGCTGAGCATCTTTATCTACAAATTCATTATTGCGGGTAATATTTAAATTATGCTGATGACAAAGTCCGGTAATTTTCGCTATTAAGCCCACATCATCGGCACATTGCGTGGTTAGTATCGTGTTCATTTTTCCTCATTCTAATCCCGTGAACAGTGGCTCCATTATTTGTTAATTTGTCACAATAGCAAGGGCTTTATTGAGAAATTCAGTATTACCTAAATTGCTATAAGTGGAAAATAAAAAAATATTTTAATTTTGTGAGAAATTATTATACAGATTTCGTTATGGGTTATTTATTGTTCATTATCTTATTGTCGTCAGGTAGACAAAATATAACAACGAAAGGGATAATTTTATGAATCTAATTAAATCAATGCTTGCGGCATCTATTTCGCTGGCTTTATTGTCTGGCTGTGAATCTGATTTTGTTGATCACCCTGATGAGCCTATAAATACCGCACCAGTTATTAGCGTAAGCGATACAGCAGTAGTTGAAAAACAAGCTATTTCAATCAGTGCCACAGTGCAAGATGAAGGCCCCGTTACTTATCTTTGGAGCCAAAATGCAGGGTTGTCAGTTGCATTAGAGAACACCAATACAGGGACTGTTAGCTTTATTGCGCCAAGTGTTAGCGAAGATAAAAAAATATCTTTAAATTTAACTGTTACAGACAGTGAAGGTTTAACGAGTGAAAAAAATGTTGTAGTTGATATTCAACAGCAGCTGGTTAAATTATCACTGGAAGGCATAGCAACAGATTCCCCCTTAATTGACGCGGCTATAAAAGCCAAAATAGGATCGCAAGAGTTCACGACAACGACAAATAGCGATGGTTATTATAGCTTAGAGTTAGCACTTGACGATGATGCTGATATGAGTCAATTGGTGACAATTGAAGCACAAGGTAAAGAGCAACAACAAGCCGCTTTGTTGCAGTCACGACTAATGAGCTTTGCAAGCTTGAAAACGAAAGCGGGCGATGACGCTGTACTTACTAATGACGAAGACTTTTCGGTAAATATTACTAATCTAACCACAGCAAAGTCGGCGCTTTTGGCGCAAGAAAATTTATTCGTAGACATTAAAAGCGAGCAAGACTTGAAACGCTTGTCGAATGAGATTAGTGCTGATGAGCTCGTTAAGGTTGCTACGGCTATAAAAGTTATTTTGGACAAATCAACGAGCAATGAATTATTTGCTTTACCCGAGGGAGTAAATAATGTTTTAGAGCTGGCTTTAGATAATGAAAAAATGACTCAGTATATTAAAAAAGTGGAGCAAACGCCCGAGTTTAGCCAGGCCCAAGAAGAAATGCTAGCTGATGAGAAGGTGGTTCAGTCTACAAAGACTAATAACATTAAAACTTTTTACTATAATCGTGGCAATTTATCTATTAATCAAGTTATTGAATTAGATAACGACGGCACTGGTCGTTACCTTCTTCAAAATTATGATGGTCGCTTCGACTGGATATATCAAAACGATGTGTATACCTTAAATAATCCTGAAGGTTTTTATGCTTATCAGACTACTGCTGATATTGAAATTGATGGTGAAACAAAGCGGGTTCGCCAAGAGGTTACTACTTATAAAGCAGAGCTAAAGATAATTGCGGCAACTGAAAATAGTTTTTTAGTCAAAGAAACTGAGTATAAAAATGTAGAGTACCCAGATGGTGAGTTAGAAAATTATCAACTCACTAACGAGTCTATCCTTAAAGTATTCACTCAAAATGAGCAAGTTGATTTTACCTTCGCGCAAACTCAAAACCCTATTGCATTGCCTGCACCGTATATTTTCGTTGATCAAGTATCTCTTGGTGCGATTACGTTAATGTTAAATGACGATGGAACAGGTGCTGTTTCAGAGCTTGGAAATACGCCTATTACTTGGCGAATGATAGAAGATAATAACAAACAGTCATTACATATCACACTGAGTGATTACGATAATGAAACAATACTATTTAGGCAATTAACAAGTGATGGTGATATTGCAACGTTTGCTGCATTTAGTGAATTTGACGGAATTAAAAATGCGAGTGTAGGTACTGGCAGCATTATCGACGAATCAGAGACATTCAATATTGCAACAATCCCTGGAATATATAGCTACAACTTTGATGGTAAGAGTTTAGATGAGTTTTGGTTTGAGCTTTGGCCTGATGGCAAAGCTATTTCGATGAGTGTGTACGACAGCAATGAGGATGGGCAATTATCAGTTGCTGAAAGTCGAATTTATGCTGGTAACTGGCATCTTGATGATGACATTCTTACAATAACGCGAAACCTAAATGGACGAGATGATTGTTACTACGTTGAGCAAGATCCTAATTGCTGGTTGTGGAATACTCGGCAATGGAAGCTAATTGAACAGATCGAAGATACTATTTATGTAAATAACATGCATCAATTTACCTATAGCCAAGGTGAGGAACCAAGAGAGAAAACGTTCGATAATCGCAAGTTTAATCGAGCAACTGAGCGGCCTATTTCGTCTCCACTACCTGATGAAATTTTACAACAGATAGGCTATCAGCCCCCTGTTTCTTTGACTGGCCTAATTAGCCCTAATAACTACTTGGGTAAGCGTTTGTATTTTACAGATCATGATTATAAAGTGGAAGGCGAGCTTGGTTATTTTCAATTTGATGACAATAACTCATTTCAATATTATCAAGATAACAACCTATCAACAGGGACTTACCAGATATTTTCTGATAATCAATTAATATTACGCGATGGTTCATCATTAATGTATGGGGCTAATTATAGTTTATTAATTGGCTCGAGTAATGTGGTAATTGCTACTTTTGAAGAGCATATTTGGCCGCATTTTACTAGCGAAAACGATGCCAAAGAATACATGAGTATTGTTGCCGACAATAAACCAGTAAGTAACGTCGAACATTTAATCGGGCGCGATATATATATGGTTGACCGAGATCGAGATGATCAGTGGGTGGTTAGTTATTTGAAGTTTGATGAAGATAAAATCACAATTTATAGTGATGAAAGTTTCACAACCATTAATACAGAGCTTGATTACAGTGTTGATGACACAGGCATGATTAGCTTCCCTGATGATCAAAATACAATGTACTTATCGTTAGTGACTGATGAGTTTAATATTATTATTACTAATGATGTAGGAAATAGCAGTAAAGATTTTAACTATTTCTTATTTGATCAGCAAAAAGCAAAAGATTTTGTTAACAACACAAATGCATTAAGAGAAAGCGCACAGCGTTAACTCCACTTACAATCTTTTAGTTTTAACAAAAAGAAAGCGCGATAATTTTTATCGCGCTTTTATTCGTTTTAGTGGCCTGCAAAATTACCGTCGCAGAGATTTTATATCACGTAAAATGTGTAAATGTTAGGTTATAAGGCCGACGCGGGGTAAACCCTTAAAAGAACGGGGGTAAACCCGCTGTTATGGTGTTGTATGGAGGTGATTGTGGCTCGTTTAATTTTTTGTTGTTTGATGGTTGGTGTTTTATCAGGGTGCGCGATGAGTGACCCATCTGCAGAGATTGATGAAAATCAGTATGTATATCCTTATAAATGTACACATAAAGGAGAGGTTGAATATCATTCAATCACGGCACGTGAGCCTTTAAGTAAAGCGTTTTTAGCTAAAATGCAAAATGCATTGCACGAGGGCTTTGAGCTAGACCCTAATAGTTGCGTGCCTGTAGAGGCAATACCAGACGCTAAGAATAAGTAATTCGTCTCAACGATTTAGTAACGCCATTAAGACAGATAAAAATATTTTAAATTTATGAGAAAAATTTAACTGCTATTCGTGTCTGTCATTGTTGTGATTTCTTCGTAAAATTTATTTAGCTATAAATAATAACTATCTAAGGAATTACATGAAGTTACAGTTTGAATCACCTAAAGTTAAAACATCAATTTTATTCACGTTCAGTCTTCTTCTATCTGCTTGTGGAGGTGGTAGCGATGACTCACAAACTACAAAATCTGATGCAGATAAACAGCCAGATAAAGTAGAAGCGTCGCGCTTAGTGTGGGAAAAATTATTACCAACAACAAGCTTTGCTTATTACTCGTCACCGGCACTTAGTGCTGATGAGCAAACAATTTATATAGGCACAGCTAAGAATGTACGCAATGACCCCGCAGGCAGTGATTTGATGGTAGCTTATAACCGCAATGGCAGTGAAAAGTGGCGTTACACTTTGCCTAATGGTGAAGAAGTGCGTTCAAGCCCTGTTGTACATAATGAAAATATTTATTTCACTGTTGATAAGCGAGTAGGTGAGTTTGAAAAAGCATATCGCGATTTAGTAGCTCTAAATAGTAGCGGCGAGCAAATGTGGCGTCAACGCGTATCTGATTATGGCTTTCAAACAGGTTCTGGTTTAACCAAGGTTGCGGCTTTTGAAGGCCAAGTTATATATACCGGTTTAGATATCCGCGCTTTTAATGCGCAAACGGGTGATAGCTTGTTTGAGCGTTTATGTAACTGTGTAGAGCGACAAGACCGATTTGTAAATGGAGCGGTAAATCACAATGGAGAATTGGTATTTTATGATGAAGGACGCGTACTTAAGCTTGATTTAAATAGTTATGAGTTAGTTGGCGAATTCAAAGATATAGACACCTTTGAAGGTGACTTGGTTTACTCTACTCCAGCTATTGATTCTAACAATAATATTTACTTTGGGTCTGAAGCCGGAGTTTTATACAGCTTTGATGATAATTTGGATCTTCGTTGGCAGTTTGAGTTACCAAACCCGCAGGTGTTCGAGGCGCCATACATTCGCTCATCGGTAGCGATAGATGAGTCGCGTAGTACGATTTATTTTGGTACAAAAAATAATGATGATAGTGAGTTTTACGCACTCGATATCAATGATAAAAGTATAAAATGGCAAGTGGCAATTACCGGTGATGTTTATGTGTCTCCTACCATTGGCGATAATGGTAATGTGTACTTTTCTTCAGAAAGTAATTTACTTTATACATATAAACCAGATGGCACGCTTGCATGGCAATATGATTTAAAAGCAAATGTAACTTGGTCTTCTCCAGCTATCGATAGTCAGGGGGTTTTATACATAGGTACTTTATCTGAAAGTAATGTATCGGCCGCAAGTGCAACAGGTAAGCTTGTGGCTATTCAAACCGACAGCACAGGTTTAATGCCTAATACTTGGTCTAAAATTCACCGGGATAATCAAAATAGTGGCGTGGTTAAGTAATCTCAGGCCAACTTTATGAACAAGAAGCTGCCAAAGCAGCTTCTTGTACTTTAAAGATCTTTAATTCGTTTTTGAACCATTTCAATAAACTGACTATCCTCGCCATATTGTTTGGCAAATATTTTAATCGCTTCCTGTCCATTTTCTTTAGCTTTTTGCTTATTATTGAGAGCGACTTCAACAGGTATGCTATTAACAAGAACAATTCCACGCCTTGGGTGATCCATACCATATTCATTAGTAACTAAGTTGAGTAAATCAGCGAATGCTTGCTTTGCTTTTGAGTATTGCTCAGTGAATCGGTAAACTAATGCTAAACCGTTTAGGGCACCCAATTTTAGGTGGGAATCACTTTGATTAAGCTGAGCATCAATCGCAAGTGCTTGCTCAAAGTTCCTCTTAGCGGCCTTATAATCCTTTGCGTCTAATTGTGCATTGCCTAAGTAGACATAGCTAAAGCCCGTATCTGTATGAGCGGATGGATAGAAATTCTCTAGAGTTTGTGTTACATCTTTCAGTGTTAAAATTGCCTTCTCTGTTTCTTTTAACTCTGCGTAAGTATTCGCTAGATTAGCTAGTTGCTCGGCTATCAAAGGGTGGTTTTTACTATATATTTTAATACTCTTTGCTAAACTAGAATCAAAATATTTTAGTGCTTCTTCGTATTTACCCATGTTGTGAAAGATAATGGCTATTTCATGTTCTGCTAAAGCAATACTCACGTCATCTTCAGGAAAATATTCGGTAATAATACTTAGCGCTTTTTCGCGTAATTCTAGCGATTTAGGGTAGTTAGATAAATGCACTAAATTGATGGCTTGATCAGTTAAAATCAACGACTCTAATTTTTTATCGGGGTTAAAACCCAATGATTTAGTATATAACTCATTCGCTTTTTTATAATTTTCAAGGCCAGCATAAATTCTACCGAGTAATTGATAATACCTTGCTTGCTTTTGATTATCGTGGGTTAAGGGTTCTTGTAAGTGATGCTTAGCTTGCTCGAATTGACTAAGTTGGATTAAATTCTCTGCTATTTCACTGGCTAACCAAAAATCGTTTTCGTTTTCTTCTAGTTTAATATTTAGCGCTTGTTGGTAAGCATTGTTTGCACTTTGGTATTCTCCTAGAGCTGTTAATGAGTCGCCTATTTTTTTATTTAATCTATAAATAATTTCAGGGTTGTTGTTAAACTCAGTGTGTGTTTTTTGTTGTTGTTTTAGGAGTAAGTCTTTGGCCAGTATTGGTTGCCCTTTGTTTACTTCAGGATTGGCTTGCTCAAATGTATTGAACATAAACTCAAGAATCGATTGCGATAGCTGCTGCTCTTTCATAAGTGATGTATTTTGAGCCCATAGAACTGATGTAAAGCTTATTGAAGCTATAATCAGTGCGGATGCTAGCATTACTGGAATAGGGTGACGTTGTGAATATTTTTTTAAGACATAGTGTTTGCTTTGTAAAATACTAATAGGTTTATTATTTAAAACGCATTCTAGCTCAACCTTTAATTGTGATGAGCTTTCATAACGTTCAGTTACATCATTCAGGGCTTTATTAGTAATGCATTTTATTTCGTAGCTAGGTTTTTGAACTAAATTTTTTAATACTTTTCCTAAACTATATACATCACTTTGGGTCGTAAGAGCTTGGCCTGCAAGTTGTTCTGGGCTGGCATATTCTTGACTTAAAGCCTTGATATATTCATTAACAACGAAGTCAGTTTGCTCATTATTTATCGTACGAGCAACACCAAAATCAACGAGTTTTGGCTCACCTTGTTTGTTAACAAGTATATTGGATGGTTTTAAATCTGCATGGATTACACGGTTCTGGTGAGCATAGCTGACGGCATCACACACTTTACAGAATAAAAGTAGTCGCTGTTTAGTATTTAAGTTTTGCTCTTGGCAGTAACTTAAAAAGGTCGTACCTTCTATGTATTCCATTACCATATACATGCCAAACTCACATTCGCCAGCATCCAGTACGCCTGCTATATTTGGATGGTTTAGCTTTGCTAGATATTGCGCTTCACGGGTTAGGTTTTGCGGGCCATGCAATACAGTAATGGTGGGGTAGACGATTTTTATTGCAACTTTTTGCTCAAACTTCCCGTCATTTCGGCGAGCTAAATAAACAACGCCCATACCTCCAGAGCCTATTAATGCCTCTAATGTGAAGTGGCTAATGTGCTTACCTATTAAACTTTCTATTTTTTTATTTTCATTTAAAAGTTCTGTTGAATGGCTTATTGATTGATGAAACTGTGTTTGTTGTAAGTTTTTATTGTGAGCTAAGATAAGTTGTTTGGTTTCGTTGAGCATGTCATTACTTATATTTTTTATACCATCCAGCCCTTCCATTAAGTTGTTTGGGTGCTCTTTAAGTAAGTATTCAAATAGACTAAGTGAGTCGCTAAATTTCATTATTCTTCTTCTTTTATTTGTTAATATTCTATGTGCATTCTTATAAACGCTTTAGCAGCATCTAACTCGCGATAAATAGTAGCAAGTGAGACCTTGAATTGTTTAGCTAGCACTTTAGTATCTAGGCCCAAAAAGTAATGTTGAGAGAATATTTGAGCTTTTTGCGGATGATTTTTTTCTAGATGATTTAGGGCGCTATCTAATGCTAAAAAATCCTCTTGGTGTTTTAGTTGATCGTTTTGTTGCTGGATTTTTTCTGCGTTAGGAGTGCGTTTGAGAGTTTGAAACTTGCGAATTTCATCGCGTAAAATATTACGGATAAATACACTTAAATAAGTATTAAATTGTGTTTGGTGATTAATGCTTTGTTGTGGCGGAATTAACTCAATAAGTGACTGATGTAGTAGCGATCCAGTATGCGGTAAGTGCTGCAATACATAGGTTGAATCGATTTCATTACGGTAACCTTCTAAATGTACATGACAAACTTGTTTCAGGTGGTAGTAAAGCCGAGCTTTAAGTTCATCAGCACTTTGCGGGCAACCATTTTGCCAGCCATTGATTAGATCTTCTAATGATGCCTGCATCGATCTTCCTTATTTCGATATTTCAATTAATAAGGTACATTTGCGGGACTTTAATTACAAGTGTTAACTTAATGTTCGTTAATCAATTCTCTCAGCTGTGAGGGAGTCGTCCCAGTCCAGCGTTTAAATGCGCGGCGAAAGTTAGTTAAGTCGCTAAAGTTAAGTTCGCCTGCTAGGGTTTCGTTACTTTGCGCTAAAGTGGCGATATTAAACACCGCGGTTTGGCGATTGATACAATCTTGCAAGGCGCTAAAACGAGTATGATGTTGTTTTAGTTTTCGCTTAAAAGTGGCGGGGCTCATAGCGAAATGCTGGGCAACTGTTTCGAGGTTTTGTTGTGGTTGAGCACTAATATGATTGCGCACTAATTGCAGCCAAGGCGCAGCGGGTAAAGGGTGCTGCTTTATGGTTGCTAATGATTGCTGCAGCAGGCTCGGACAGCTATCTATTAAGTGTTTGTTATAAAGTTCATCACTAATACTGACCATAAATAATTGTTGTGAAAACTTGCAGTTGGCTTGTAGGTTAGTTTGATATTGCTCTATGTGTGAGGGCTGCGCATAGGGAAACGAAAAACATAAATCACTGTTATTACCTATTCGCCATTTACATGTTGCAGCGATAAAACTGGCAAATAATTCGCAGCAAAATTGTTCTACGGCTGCATTTATTGCCCCGAAGCTGAGGTTGATAATGAAGTAATGTCGGCCTTGGTGGTATTTATGTTCGGCATTAAATAAGTTAAAGCCATGCAAAGGAGTGCGTGTGAGTAGTTTTTGCAGTGTGCGTAAACTTTCTGCTTGAGAAAATGCGCTATATAACGGATTGTGATTAAGTAGTTTTCGCCCTAGTAAAAAACTGAGTTGGTGTTGATTATCAAATTGACGACAGTTTTCTTGTAATCGATAAAATTGCTCAACACTGATCGAAGCCGTTCCAGCTGCAAAATCTTGATAAAATAATCGAGTTCCTTTGAGTAACTTATCAGGGTGTACCCCTCGGTGTTTGGCTAAATCAACTAATTGCGCTGCCCATGACTGTAAACCTTGATAAGGAGAGTCGATATAACTGCTGTTACTAAGGCTTGCACTCACGCAGTATGTCCATGTAAGTTTTTGTTCGTTAGTAATTTTTGATGCAATTGACTGAGTAAACCAGAGGTCGAATCACGGTGCGTTGCGGCTACTAAACTGGTGTGTACTTTTTGTTTGTAGCTCACTGCTTTGTCGCTGCTATTAAACGAAAACGCTTCTAAAGCACTGACTAACGATACGCTTAGCTGCTCTGCGACAGCGAGTTCGGTATTGGGCAACATGACAATAAAGCAATCACTGGCGTAACGGCAGACTAAATCTTGTTCACGTACATTCAAGGTGATCACTTGAGCAAACTCTTGTAACAGCTTATCGCCTTCTGCATCACCAAATTGACGATTAAACCGATCAAACTGAGCAATATCTAACATCAGTAATGAAAATCCATGCAGGCTGTGGTGGAGCAAATTTAGCTCGCGGCTGATCTGGCTTTTCATATAATCGGCGCTAGCTAGTCCGCTGATAGCATCACTGAGTTGATGCTCTCGATAAAAGCGCTCGCGATTACGTAATTGTTGATTAATGGTCATTTGCTCTTGGTGCCAATGATACAAAGCCATGGTCATTAAAATCATCCCAAATGGTGCAGGAATGGATTCAATAGTACTGAGCCATGCTTGTTCATTGCTGTAATATACAAATTCATCAATAAAATCGAGGGTCATCGATAGATTCATAATCGCAAGGCCTGAGAATAATAAGTTAGTTACTCGTCCCTTTGGCCTACTTAATAGAATAAAAAAGATCCACAGCAGGGTCATGGCAGTAATACCGCCTTCGCCACCTACATCAAACCAATCGATCTGGCTATGGCCTTTATAGTGACCGTAGCTAAGTGTCAGGGTTAATACGCTGGTTAACATCACCACTAAGATAAGCAGTAATGAGCGATGTAATTTTAAAAATGATAAATTCATTGTCAGCTCAATAGGTATATTTGATAGGCAGAATAAGCAAACAGCTTAAACACCACTAGGGTCAGATTAGCTCACAGTGATGACATATTTTTTACGTTGGCAACTTTTCAAACGGATTATTGTTGATTTTTGAATTAAAAAACCATAAAAACAGGGGGTCAAATCAGCTCATTTTGCCGTATTTAACTACTTAAAATGCCCTTACAATGGCTAATTATCAAGGACGTAACGGGTACTGACATATTTCTTTCATGATTGCCCCTTAGGGTGTTGCTGCGAGCCAAGCATGGCCAAGTAAACAATCAAAATCATTAGCAGCAACCAAGAGAACAATTATGAACCCTTTTATCAAATCGAGTATTGCATTAGCGTGTTGTGGTATTTTATATGCGACCCCAGCCTTAGCGGATGGTCGTGTGCAAGGTCGCATCACTGACGCCAGCCAAAGTGTGTATTTTGGTGGCGCGAAAGTATCGGTTAAAGAGTTAAACTTAAATACGGTAAGTAACCGCGATGGTTCTTTTTCATTTAATAAGTTGCCAGCGGGTGATTACACCCTAGTGGTTGATTACATTGGTGCACCCTCGGTAGAACAAAAAATTACGGTGGTTGATTCACAAGTTTTTACACAACAAATTATAATTGGTGAGCAACAAGAAGCCATCGACAATATCATTGTTTATGGCCAAAGTGCTGGCCAAGCAGGCGCAATTAACCGCCAAAAAAACGCAACTAATTTAAAATCGGTAGTCAGTGCAGACTCGATTGGCCAGTTCCCTGATCAAAACGCAGCAGAAGCATTACAGCGTTTACCGGGTATTTTTATCGCTCGCGACCAAGGTGAAGGGCGATTTGTTGGTATTCGCGGTATTGATCCAAATTTAAACAACGTTACGGTTAATGGCTTAAATGTGCCGTCGCCTGAGGCCGGTGTTCGCTCTGTGGCGATGGATGTATTGCCAAGTGAACTAATTCAAAGTTTAGAAGTAAGTAAAACTGTTACCCCAGACATGGATGCCAGTGCTATTGGTGGCTCTATCGAAGTAAAAAGCTTAAGTGCCTTTGATAAAGCAGGTGAAAGCTATAGTTTTACTGCACAGGGCTCATATAACGAATTAGAGTCAAAAACTAGCCCGAAGCTTTCAGGTAGTTACACTAGTGTTTATGAGCTTGATGGTGGTCTTGATCTAGGTGTAGCAACAGCTATTTCGTGGTTTAAGCGTGATTTTGGTTCACGTAATATGGAGACCGACGGTGGTTGGAGTGAATTTGATGTTGAAGATGCAGCAACTGGCGACAAGGTCTCATTATTTGGCGCTGAAGAAATTGAGCAACGCCAGTATCAAATTACCCGTGAGCGTTTAGGTGCAGCACTTAATTTAGATTTACACAGCGGCGCCACTGATAAATATTATTTACGCACACTATATAGTGACTTTTCTGATGATGAGTATCGCCAACGTAATGAGTATAAGTTTAGCGATGGCAAACTATTAGATAGCAACGAGAGCGGTGCAAACTTTAGTGGTGCAGAAATGGACCGCGATACCAAAGACCGTTATGAAGAACAAAGTATTCTTTCACTGGTACTTGGTGGTGAAAATCAATTAGATAATTGGTTTGTTGAATATAATGTTGGTTATTCTAAATCAGAAGAAAAAGAGCCAAACCGCTTAGATGTGACCTTTGCTGGTAAAGATATTGATATGGGCTACATTGCGCGCGTTGATACTCCATTATTAAGCCAATCGACTAATGCCCACGATTTAAGCCTGTTTGAGATGGATAAAATTGAAGCGGCCAATAACCTTAGTGAAGACGAAGAGCTTAGCTTTAAACTCGACTTCAGCCGTGATTTTGTGTGGCAAAATAATAATGGTGAATTTAAGTTTGGTTTTAAACATCAAAATCGCGAAAAGCGTAATGATGTAAAGGTTGCTATTTATGATGGCGACTTTTTAGATGCTCTTGGTAGCGACTTTGTCGCGCCTGCACCTGACTTTGATTTGGGAAGTTTTGGACCGGGTCTTGATCGCGGCGCGATTCAAGCCTTTGTGAGAAAAAATAAAGAGGCGTTTGCTTTCAATAGTAATGAGTCACAAGTTGAATCTGATGGTCAAAGTTATGTAAGTAATGAAGATATTACCGCCGCTTATGCGATGGTTAGCATGGATATTGATAAGTTACATGTTGTCGCGGGCGTGCGTTATGAAGGTACTAAGTTTGAAACGCAAGGTAACCAAGTTGACTTAGTAGTCGATAAAGTAAGTGATACAGAAACTGTTACCACAACGCCTTGGCAAGTAAGTAAAGATTATGACTACTTTTTACCAAGCTTAAATTTACGCTATAACATCAGCGATAAACTAGTGACCCGTTTTGCTTACACCAATACTATCGCGCGGCCAACCTTTAGCGATTCGGCCGCTTACCAATTAATTGAAACTGAAACAGTTGAAGATGAAGGCGTAATGGTTACAGAGCGTAAAGCTGAAGTCGGTAATCCAGCTCTCGACCCTTATGAATCAATGAACTTAGACGCATCAATCGAATATTATCCTGGTTCAATTGGGGTGTTATCTGCTGGTGTTTTCTATAAAGACATCGACAACTTTATTATTCAACAAGAAGTACAAGATAACGGTGATTGGGATGGTTTTGACGAAGTAGTGCAAATGGTTAATGGCGGTAAAGCGTCATTAACGGGGATCGAGCTAAACTGGAACAAAACCTTTAAATCAGGATTTGTGCTTGGTGCAAACGGAACCTTTATTGATGCGGATGAAAAATTACCAAATCAAGCAGACACAGTGGCAAATATCATTGTTGGCTTTGAAAATCATGCTATTAGCACTCGTTTAAGCGCATCATATAAGAGTGAGAGTTTCCAGTTTGATGATGCTGATATGGCGGTTTATGAAGATAGCCACATGCAATTGGATTTCAGCAGTAAATATTACTTAAACGATAATATGAACGTGTATTTCAATGCTACCAACCTAACAGATGAGCCAATGTACTTGTACCACGGCGAAAAACGTTACAACTACCAGTACGAATCTTACGGTCGTACATTTGAGCTAGGTTTTACGTTTTCTTCTTTGTAAGGTGAACATATGAGCCTGCTTAACAGTAGGCTCATTGTTGAGGATATTATGATTAATAAAACTATTTTGTATATTGCACTAACCGCATGTTTAGCAACGGTTGGTTGCACAGCTCAAAGTAACAAAAAAAGCAGTACTGACGTCGCAAGTACCAGTAACAAAGCCTCCGACAAGATTGAGTTTTTAGCTTTTGGTGATGGTGGTTATCATGTTGACTATCCAAAAACTAAACACATAACCAACCCTAAAAACAAGCAACAGTTTATAGCCGCAGAGCTTGCTGATTGGTTAGAAGATTATCGCCCTCGCGATGAATTTGACCATGCACCAATATATATTTATCCAGGCACTGAGATTGCTACAGAGCAAGGTGGCGCTCAGGCTGTGGGGATCGCAATGGCAAAATTGTGTGAAACAAAAGCGTGCCAATTTGCTATTCAGCTCGGTGATAACGTATACCCTGATGGTGCCGATGCTAATGATGGTAAAGACGACCAAAAACGTTTACACGACTTAGTGTATGCGCCGCTTGAGCCATTATTTAAAGCTGAGCCTAATTTAGTGGTGTATTCCGCATTAGGTAATCATGATTGGAAAAGCTCGCGCAAAGGCGTAGCGGTACAAACGCAATGGATGGCAGAGCAAGCGAACTTTTACCTAGACGAAAAAGGCTACTATAGCTACAAAATGGGTGAGCCGGGTAACGATGTAGAATTTTTTGTGCTCGATACTAATATGTTACTGGCAGGGCAAAGTTATTATGATGTGCCGCTAAACCCAGATGGCAGTGAAGCAGATGAGCAACAAGCAATACGTGATGGCCGCGCAGATCTTGAAGTACACGACCCCCATGAAGGGCCACAAAATGATGAAGACCTAGCTCAGCTTATATGGCTTAAACAAGGCATTGCAAACTCGACTGCTAAATGGAAACTGGTTTATGGGCATCATATTTTATGGTCAATTGGGGGCACTAAATATAGTGAAGGCCACGTACTGCGTAAATTACTAATGCCAACTCTTTGCAAATATGCAGATGGTTATATTGCCGGCCACGAGCATGACTTAGAGTTACTAACCGATGATTGCTCAAAGTTTGATACCGGTAATAGCGTTGGCAAATTGCCGCTGATCATTTCTGGCGCTGCGTCTAAAATGCGTGGTAAACATACCCCGTTTGCACAGTTTCAAGAACGCCAATATCCTGAATATGATTTGCTTTGGTCAAAAAGCTTTGTATGGGGGTTTAGCCACATCAGTCTGGATAATCAAGCCAATAAGCTTGATGTGAGCTTTTATACCACGCCACGAGATTTAACGGGCAGTATTATTGATGAAGGTAGTTTTAGTTTTTCTAAACGCACTCGATAAACTTATATTTTGCATAAAAGCCAGTGTAACTACGCTGGTTTTTTGTTGTTTTAATGTGTGAAATTGTGCATTTTTTTGCATGTTTGTACATTTATTTACGGTTGCGTAAATATTTGTAAGTGGAGGTAATGCTTTGTAAATCATGGAATTATTGCTTTTGTTAATGGTCAAATTCAAACTATTAACAATAAGGAATTGATTCCATGCGTGGCCCGTTATTTAAAACTGCACTAACAACCTCTTTACTTGCAACCCTAACTGCGTGCTCTGGCGATGACTCAAGCTCGAGTAAAAGTGGTTATATCCAATTATACAATGGCTCTTATAATAGCCCGTACACCCGTTTATTTATCGAAGATGCTGAGCGCTCAGGCACTGATTTTGGTGGCGTTACCACTCGTCATAATTACAGTACTAATAACTATGATGTGAGCTTTAAGTACCTTGATGCAAACGACAGCTATATAACGATCAGTGAAAAAGCAGTTTCGGTAAAAGACGACATGACCCAATTATGGGTGATGAATGGCGATTTTTCAGAGCCAACATTCAGTGAGTTAAGTTTACCAACCGGCAGTGATGAAGGGGCTGTTAATTTAGGCTTCTTTAATATTGCCGGAGAAAATATTAGTTTTGATGTGTATTTAGCAAATGATGATGGCTTATTTGAAACCGCTGAGTTAATTGCATCACCACGGTATTTAAACGAACTGGCACTGCAAAGCTTTGATGAAGGATATTACACACTGTATTTAACGCAAAGCGGCAGTACTGATGTGCTATTTGAGTCTGCTTCGATTTACCTAAATGATGATGCCAGTTATGTTGCGATGATCAGATCAAGTTACGCCACTGAAGAACATGGTATTACGCTAGATCTCGTTACTTCAAGCAATACCGTAACCACGCTCAAACATCAAAATGCCCAAGGGCAATTGCGTTTTATCAATACTATTGATGATTACCCGCAAACTAGCTTTAGTGCAACGCGGGGGAGCGCAAGCAGCACTTCGCAAGTAACCGCTAATGACAGCTACTCAAACTACATTGAGCTTGCTCCAAACAGTTACAGTATTGCTATGTTAGATGAGCAAGGAAATGCAATTGTTGATAACTTTTTACTAACCCTTGAGCGCGAGCAAAGTAATGTTGGTGTTTTTTATAAAGATAAAGATTACGGCCCGCGAATGATGACAGTAAAAGAAACCTTAACGCCAAGTAGCTACAGTCATAAGGTGACAGTCGTTAACTTAATTGATAGTTACGCGGGGCAAAATATTACTGACGTTGATGTGGTATTTACCCTCAATGGTGAAACCGTAGATGATGCTAAAAATATTATTGATGGCATCGATCAGTATGATCAAGAAGATCAGGTTGTCGATAATGAAATTTACACCACTTATGTGCTTTATGAAGATAATGGCCAGCAAATTGTACTCATGCAACAAGGCGATATGGACTTTAGCCAAGAAGGTAACTACATATTAATTCTTGAGCATGATGAAACAACCAGCACTGGCTATAAAATGACGCTAGAGCGAACGGTTACTGATTCGGTAGAGTAATCTTACTTTAATCTCAGCCTCGTAATAGCGAGGCTGAGATTTTTGGGTATATTTTCAATACACTTTACGTTATAAGGGAATATTAAAAGCAGTCAAGGATTGAAAAATGGACGATATTTTAGGGCTCATAGTCATTTTATCGTTAGTTGTAGTCGCAGGCTCTATTGCCGGTCTTATTGCTCTAATGCAAATAAGTACGTTAAAGCAAGATATTGCGATATTAAAAAAACAACTGCGTGGAGTCATGGTAGACAATACCGGGCAGCATCAAGTGCCGCGAGACATTGCTGCTAATATAACTGAGCCGCAAGTAGATCATCCGTTTACGCTAGAACAATCATCCCAAGCTGAGGCAACTTTACATCAGCAACCAGCGGTAAAAAAATACGTAAACACCGCACCGACTATAATAACAACTTCTCGCCCGAAACAAGCTTCTCCCTCAGTTATTGATATTTTCTTTAGTAAATTAAAAACACAGTTCCAAGAAAATTGGATGACCTGGATTGGCGGCGTCGCGCTGGCCTTTGGGGGGATATTTTTAGCAAAATACAGTCTTGATGCCGGCTTATTATCACCAAGCTTACGACTCACCTTAGGGGGCTTATTTGGTGTCGCATTAATTGCCGGTGCCGAGTATTTACATAGAAAAGGTATTGTCTTCGAAGGCTTTAATAATTACGTGCCTGCAGCACTTGCAGGTGGCGGGTTTATTAGCTGCTTTGCATTAACGTTATTAGCTTATTCAAGCTATGCCATGTTAAGCCCAACCGTGGCGTTTGTGATGCTGGCAGTAATTGCACTGGCCGCAAGCTCTATGGCGCTGCGTTTAGGGCCTTTATTGGCCGTGCTTGGCATAGTTGGCGCTTACAGCGTGCCGATTTGGGTTAATACTGGCAGTGGTAATTTAGCTGCTTTACTGATGTACATTGGCTTTATCACTTTTGCTGCGGTATTAGTGGCGCAAAAGGTAAAACGTAATTGGCTGTGGTATTTACTATGGGCTGGGCATATTGGCTGGTATTGGGTGGCACTGAGTGTAATCAATACGCAGCAATATTGGATTGTTGGTGGTTTTGCACTGCTCTCTATTATTGGTTTAATTGCCATAGCTCGATTAGGTTTAACTTTGCGTTTATTAGAATATCGCCCACATAGTTTACAGCGATTATTAAAATTACAGCCGGATCATCCGTTATTGTTAGCGATAGTAATTCCTTTATTGCTGGCGATAATGACAGAGGCGGTGAGCTTACAATGGCAAATAGTGATGGTGTGTTTAATCGTGATGCTGTTATTTTTAGTGCTGCAAAATAGTCGTTGGGATCTTTGGCAAGGTGTGGCGTTAGTGGTTGCGATGTTATTAGTCTTTAGCCAACAACGTTATAGTGTCGATAGCAATGATCATTTGTTTTTATTTAGGGAAATGTATGGCGTAGGGTTATTACTTGCGGTTGGGCTTTGTCTATACGGGCTTTATTTTGGCGCGCGTTACTATAAACGTTTAACGTTTCATTTAGTGGCTGCGTTTAGTGTGTTTACCTTGATTGCAACGCTCTATACCATAACACCCGAGCAAGGCTTAGGCGTTGCGTATCCGCTATGGACTGTATTGTTGCTAGTTACGAGTGGTGTATTAATTAAACGCGCACAAACAGCTCACACTCAATGGCAGCAGTTTAGTTATTGGGTTGGCGCTAATGTTAATATAACTCTTTGTTTAACTATGTTATTAGCCGATAGCGGGTTAACCCTCGCACTGGCTGCTCAAGTGTTGGTTATTAGCTATCTGGTGAAACGCCATGATGTGCCTATGCCGCATTGGCCTATTAAAGTGCTGGTGGCTGTGGTGCTGGCAAGGCTAACCTTTGCACCGTGGACGGCACATTATTTTGATCTAACCATATTTTCAATGCATTGGAGCGCAATTGTGTATCCATCAGCGGTTGGGTTATTTTGGTTTGCCGCAAAACAGTGGCAACAAACAGATATGAAAATTTGGCTCGAAGGGGCTGCATTACATTGCTTAGCATTATTTATCACCACCGAGACCAGCTATCAACTAGTCGGGCATTATCCACAGCTTACTTCTTTAAGCTTTTATGAGCAGGTATTACTCAGTTGTAATTGGTTAGCACTTGGCTGCGTTTATTTGCATCGGTCACACAGCGCAGGGCAACTGGGTAAACTTTATCGCATTGCAGGGCTTGCACTTGCGGGACTCGCTGGCTTGTTGTTGATAAGTACAGCATTATATGAAAATCCACTATTTATACGCCTTTACGTTGGTGAAATGCCATTATTTAATTGGCTGTTATTAACCTGGCTCGTACCAAGTATTCTTACACTGTGGTTGGCTAAATTAGTTAAACCACTTAATGCTAAGTTTAGTCAAATAGTACTGGGTGCATCAGGCTTATTAGCAGTGTTAGCTATCAACACATTGATCCGCCAATATTGGCAAGGCGGGTTCATTTATCTTGATAAAGCGACCAGTGACGCCGAGCTATACAGCTATTCGATCATTTGGTTATTACTTGGCGCGTTGGTGGTCATTACCGGGCATTTAAAACAACAGTTGCTACTACAAAAAGTCGGCTTAGGCATTCTCGGCGCGGTTATCGTGAAGGTATTCTTAATTGATATGGCAAGCCTGACCGGCTTGCTCAAAGCTGTATCATTTATTGGTTTAGGCCTGTCGCTCGTTGGCCTAAGCTGGCTGTTTCAAAAGCTCAGGAGTAAAGCACCAGCGGGGTAATTTAACTCAAGCAGTACACCCAATAAGATTGTTGGGTGTACTTAGTTATGTTGTTTAACGCCAATCTGTTCTAATCTTTTGCCTAGCACCTTTCCCTTCACGTACTATGGTTTAGCAGTGCTTTTAATTTCCCTGGCTTGATTGGTTTAGACAAGTAATGAATATCAGCGGCTTTAGTCGCTTGTTTTAGCTCTACGTCGCGTACTGCGGTGATTAAAATTGCCGGTACGTTGGTTTGCCAAATTTCCCGCAGGGCTTTAATTAATGTAATACCATCGTGTTCATGGCCTAACTGATAATCCATTAATATTACATCCGGTGCGCTGTGTTCATTTGCGTATGCGAGTACGCCTTCAACTTGATCAAACAACTGATAATTAGCTTGCCACTTTTGTAATAAACTGGCCATGGCGTTTAGGTTTTCAGGGTCGTCATCAACGGCAACGATATTCATTGCAGAGCGCTCTTCAAACAAGCTATTGGTAACGTGTTTTTGCTGAACAAATTGGCTTTCGCCATAAGGGACTTCAATACTAAAGCAGCTACCTCTTTGCGGGGTTGAGCGCACATCTAAGCGAATCGACAGTAAATCTACCATACGCTTTACTACGCTAAGGCCAAGGCCAACGCCTTTATTGTCAGAGGCCTCTACGCGGTAGAAGTCGTTAAATATTTTTGCTTGCTCTACCTCGCTAATGCCAGGGCCGGTGTCCCACACTTCAATGCGCAGGTGATGTTTGCGTTTACGACAGGCTACTAATACTTTGCCCGTATTGGTGTATTTAACTGCATTTGATACTAAGTTCTGCACAATTCGCCGTAGATAGGTGATATCACTGTGGACAATATGCTGTCCGCTGCGCACTGTGAGCTTGAGGCCTTTTTCGCTTGTTAAAATGGCGTATTCATTGCGCAGTGGTGCGAGGATATCATCAATACTAAAATGGCGAGGGGTGGGGGTCATCGCACCTTGTTCAAGTTTGGCAATTTCTAATAGGGCTGACATTAAATGCACTGTTGAATCGAGGCTGGCACCGAGCTTTTCGAAGTTATTGATATTATTATCAGCGAGGGATTTTTCATCTATCGCAGCAAGGTATAAACGGGCGGCGTTGAGCGGTTGCAAAATATCGTGACTTGCTAAAGCTAAAAAGCGGGTTTTACTGTCATTGGCTTGCTCTGCTTCTCGTTTTGCTAAAGTGAGTGCTTGCTCTGTTTGTACGCGGCTTTCTATTTGTGCTTCGAGGTCTTTATTGATAGTTCGAATTTCTTGGGTACGCGCTTCAATACGATTTTCCAAATCCATATTCACTTCTTCAAGTGCATTTTGTGTGGCAATGTGAGTGGTAATATCTGAAAAGCTAGTAACAAAGCCGCCATCAGGCAGTGGGTTACCGGTCATTTCGTACACTAGGCCGTTACGACGGTGACGGATAAAGTGATGCGAACTACCATTTTTTAAATGTTGCACGCGCTTTTCTACTTGGCGTTCTATTTCACCAGGGCCACATTCGCCGCGCTCCGCATTGTAACGAATAATTTGCTCAATCGGTTGACCTACTTCTAAAAATCCTTCGGGGTAATTAAACATCTCTGCGTAGCGCTTATTCCACGCAACAAGATTAAGCTCTTTATCAACAACTGAAATACCATGACTGAGATTCTCTAAAGAGGTGAACAACAGGTTTTGGTTAAACTGTAGTGCTTGCGTTGTTTCATCAAAAAAGTTAACCACTTCTTCAAATGCCATTCGCTTGCCCGATGCTACCGTGTGGATCAAAGCTTGCGCTGAAGAGGCGCCTAATACACCAGTCAAGGCGCGTTCGCAGTAAGCTATAAACTCAGGATCGGGGTGAGTGTTATTGTCTCCGAGTTGGTGAGTTAGTGAAAAATGCGTCAATACTTGTTGGCTACGCTGGACTCCTAAAAAGGTTTGTAACAGTACTTTAAAATCGTATACCGTGGCTTTTACGTTTTTGTTTAAACGTCTTGCAAGTACTGCTTGCTCCTTGGGATTAACGAATGCTGCTGCTTGAATTTTATCAATTAACCGCTCATCAGCTCCCAGTGAAAAACTAATATAACAGCCAATATTGGCAAATAAAGCGATCAGTGTGCCGCGGGTAATAAGGGTTTGTTGTAGTTCGGTGTCAAGTGTATTACCTGCATCTAAAATAGGTAACATTAAAAATAATATCCAACAAATCAATCCTGCTAATAAACCAGCATAAACACCGTAGGCATGACCTTTGCGCCAGTATAGGCCGCCCACAATGGCCGGTAATAATTGCGTTACCAAAGAAAATGCCACTAATCCCATGCTGGCAAGTGCTTTGCCGTGACCAAACCATTGCTGATAAAAATACGATAAGATCAAAATACCGGCGATGGTAAAACGCCTTACCAGTAATATTTGTGGCTTATAACTGCTGGTGATCAGGTTGCGTTTGAATTTACGTCGCAGCATCAGCGGTAATACCACATCATTTGAGATCATAGTACTTAGGGTCAAAGTGGCAACCACAATCATCGCAGTCGCCGCAGATATTCCGCCAATAAACACAAACGTGGTAAGCAATGCATTGTCATTCATTAATGGCAGTGCCAGTACAAAACTATCAGGAGAGAAGCTATTGCCGATCTGTGGATGAATAGCTGCGGTGGCTATTGGTAAAATCATTGCTGCAGTCAGCAGTAAATACAGTGGAAATGCCCAACGAGCGGTAAATAGGTGACGTTTGTCTTGGTTATCAACCACAGTAACGTGAAATTGTCTTGGCAAACAGATGATTGCAGCAGCGGCCATCAGTGATTGGCCAATAAAGTTAAAGCTTAAAAAGTTAAAATTATTCCAATGTTGCCATAAAGATTCTTTTATTTGTCCTTCATTAGCACTGGGTAAATTATACAAGGTGTACACCGCCAAAGCCGCTACTGCTACTAATGCCAGTAGTTTTATCATTGATTCAAATGCGACTGCGAGCATTAATCCTGAACGGTATTCGGTTACATCAACTTTACGGGTGCCAAAAAATATTGCGAACATAGCCATGATCAGGGTGGCAGAAAGCGCGACCATTGAACCCGATATTTTATTGTCACTTTGTAGTAGTAAGAAGCTGTTGCTCAGTGCCTTTAACTGTAAGGCGATATAAGGAATAGTTGCTAGTAGGGCAATCATAGTCACCATAATGGCGGTGGTTTGACGCTTGCCATAACGGGCAGAGATAAAATCGGCTATGGTGGTGATATTTTGTTTTTTACTCACTAGTACCAGTTTGCGCAAAAATCCTTGTCCGAAAAAAAACAACAGTGCAGGACCAAGTAGAATAGGTAAATAGCTCCAACTACTGGTAGCTGCAGTACCAACAGAGCCGTAATAAGTCCACGAAGTACAGTAAATACCCAGCGAAAAGGAGTAAACAAAAGGGTGATGGCTAATTCGTTTTGCCAGCGGTGTGGTTTTATCGCCCCAGTTTGCTAGCCAAAACAATATGCCAATGTACGCTAAAGCGACAAAAATTAGTGCAGCAGTCATGTTTTTATTCAATTTTTATTATGTTATTGCACACCATACCAGAAGTTTTCACTATTTTGAGCTGTCAATTTTTGTGAGTATTCTGAAAATAAACATATTTATTTGATATATATAAGAAATTTAATGTTTTATTGATGTATTAGACTAATGTCGCAAGTGTGCAATATAACCTGGATGAATAGTTAAAATCACCGAGTGGAAATACTTAACATTATGATAAAAAACGATTTTTACTTTTTTGTAACAAGCACTTCAGTACAGTTTACGTAAACGTTAACTTGTTGTTACGACTATGGTCTCAATTCAATATTGTTCAGGCATTGCTAAGTTTATAGCCGAGAATAAATCGAACACATCACTTTTTACAGATGTTAAAGAGGAAATAAAAAATGGCTTTTAAAGATGAAGAACAAGCAAAAGCTTATTGGGCGGAAAACATTTCACTGCTGTTTAAATTATTAGCAGTTTGGTTTGTCGTGTCGTTTGGCTTTGGCATATTACTGGTTGATGTACTTAATGAAGTGCGTTTCTTTGGGTTTAAACTTGGCTTCTGGTTCTCCCAGCAAGGCGCGATTTATACCTTTGTGGCTTTGATTTTTGTGTACGTTTTCAAAATGAATACGTTAGATAAAAAATACGGCGTAGACGAATAGGAGCTAAGCAATGGATGTTCAAACACTCACGTTTATAATTGTCGGGTTGAGCTTTGCGCTTTATATCGGCATTGCAATTTGGGCCCGAGCTGGTTCAACAAAAGAGTTTTATGTAGCAGGTGGTGGGGTTCCGCCTCTGGCTAATGGTATGGCAACAGCCGCAGACTGGATGAGTGCAGCGTCATTTATTTCAATGGCGGGTATCATCTCTTTTGCAGGGTATGATGGCGGCGTTTACTTAATGGGGTGGACAGGTGGCTATGTACTACTTGCTATGTGTTTAGCACCTTACTTACGTAAATTCGGCAAGTTTACTGTGCCAGATTTTATCGGCGACCGTTACTATTCACGCACCGCGCGTTTAGTGGCAATCTTATGTGCCATCTTCATTTGTTTTACATACATTGCAGGGCAAATGCGCGGTGTAGGGGTTGTATTCTCACGTTTCTTAGAAGTTGAAATTGAAACTGGCGTTTACATTGGTATGGTTATCGTATTCTTTTATGCGGTACTCGGTGGTATGAAGGGCATTACTTATACCCAAGTTGCACAGTACTGTGTACTGGTATTTGCTTACCTTGTTCCTGCCATCTTTATCTCTATGATGATGACGGGTCACTTCTTCCCACAAACAGGCTTTGGCGCGACATTAATTGGCAGCGATGGTGTATACGTACTTGATAAACTGGACGGTTTAAGTGCTGAACTTGGCTTTGCACAATACACTGAAGGCTCTAAGAGCATGATTGATGTGTTTGCTATTACTGGTGCCTTAATGGTGGGTACTGCCGGTCTTCCTCATGTAATTGTACGCTTTTTCACTGTACCTCGCGTTAAAGATACGCGTATTTCAGCGGCATGGACTTTAGTATTCATTGCGATAGTTTACACAACCGCGCCAGCCGTTGCGGCATTTGCCCGCGTAAACATGATTGATACCATAAATGGTAAAGACGGAAGTGGTACTGAATACGCTGAAGCACCTGTATGGGTAAAAAATTGGGAAAGAACGGGCTTAATCACTTTTAATGATAAAAATGGTGATGGCAAAATGTTCTACACAGCAGGTAAGATCAGTGATCCAAATAGCGCTAACGAAGTTAACGTTGACCGCGACATCATGGTACTTGCTAACCCTGAAATTGCTAACTTACCAGCATGGGTCGTGGCACTTGTGGCCGCCGGTGGTATTGCTGCTGCATTATCAACAACCGCAGGCTTATTATTAGTTATTTCGACTTCGGTATCGCATGATTTGCTTAAGCGGACCTTAAAACCAGACATTAGCGATAAACAAGAGTTACTCGCAGCGAGGTTGGCAGCCATGGTTGCGATTGTTATCTCCGCTTACTTTGGTATTAATCCGCCTGGATTCGTGGCGTCGGTAGTGGCATTTGCATTCGGCTTGGCCGCAGCAAGTTTCTTCCCGGCGATCATTATGGGTATCTTCTCTAAGAAGATGAATAAAGAAGGTGCGGTTCTAGGTATGGTTACAGGTATTACCTTTACTGCAGCATATATCATCTTCTTCAAGTTCATCAGCCCAGAACTAAATAGCCCTGAGCATTGGTTCTTAGGTATTTCACCGGAAGGTATTGGTTTAGTAGGTATGATTATTAATTTCTCAGTTGCAGCAATCGTACTTAAATTTACTGCCGATACACCGCTTGAAATTCAAGAAATGGTTGAAAGCATTCGTAATCCTAAAGGTTCTAGTGAAGCTCACGCTCACTAATAACGCTGATACTCTATTAATTAATATTGATAGATCCAAAAGCCCGACTTAAGTCGGGCTTTTTATTTACCGTTGATAGCAGTACAGTGATTGTACGATTGTTTTTTGCGAGTAGACAAATGAATAATGAGCAACAGGAAGTAGCCCAGTTTGTGCTAGCACAAACTCCTTTTAGTCACCTTAATAGCAGTGCTACGGATTATTTTGTAAAGCACCTAGATGTTATTTATCTGACTCGTGAAAACCAAACACAATGGCTGCAATCAGAATCACCTAAACTGTTTTTAATTCGTTCTGGTTTGTATGACTTAGTGGATGCTAAAGGTGATGTGATCACACGGTTAGCGCAAGGAGAGTATTTTGGTTTTCCTTCGTTATTAACCGGAGAAGCAATTCAAAATCATTTAGCAGTGCAAAAAGAGGGCATTGTTTATATGCTCAACCAAGACGCTTTCGACTACTTGCGCCGTGAATATAAAACGTTTGAGCAGTATTTTGTGCGCGCGCATGCAAATCGGCTGCTTTCTTCACATTATAAAAGCCAAAACGATAGTTGGTCTGAACGTAAAATATCTGAACTGATGTCACGTAAAGCGGTCACATTATCGCCCGATGCAAGTATTCGTCAAGCAGCTAAAAAAATGAAAGAGCACGGCGTGTCTTCGATTATGGTGACAGAATTTGAACGCTTAGTTGGTGTGGTTACAGATCGCGATTTACGTAACCGAGTATTGGCAGATGAAATCGATCCCAAACAAGCGGTTAGCATTATCATGAGTGTCAAACCCAAGTTTATTTTTGAAAATAACCGTGTTTTTTCAGCTCTGCATTTAATGCTCAAACATAACATTCATCATTTACCAGTGTTGGATGAACACCATAAAGCGTTGGGTATGATCACCAGCACAGACTTATTACGTCAGCAAAAGAGCGACCCCGTACAATTGATTGGCCGTATTTATAAAGCTCGCAGTGTCGCCGATTTAAAGCGTTATGCGGCAGAAGTACCAGAATTACTGCGTAGTTTTTCTCATAATATTGATGATATATCTTTAATAGGTAAATTACTCAGTGGCTTAACTGATGCGTTAACCTCACGACTAATATATTTATTCCAAGAAGATAACGGTGCCGCTCCTACTAGCTTTAGTTTTATTTGTTTTGGCTCTCAAGCGCGTGAAGAGCAAACCTTACATTCTGATCAAGATAACGGCTTATTACTACCTGATGACTTAAGCGAGCAACATCAAGATTACTATCGCCGCATGGGGGAGTTTGTTTGCGAACAGTTGGTTGAGTGCGGTATTAAACGCTGCCCAGGTAATATTATGGCAAGCAGCGAATTATGCAGAATGAGTATATCGGATTGGTGTGAGCGCTTTTTTAACTGGATCAAAAGCCCGACACCTGAAGCAATGCTCAACTGTAAAATATTTTTTGATTTACGTTTTATTGAAGGCTCAACGGCACTTTACACTGCATTTTGTGAGCAACTAACCCGAATTTCTCGCAACGAATTATTTTACGCCGCAATGGCAACGGATATTAAATCGAATTCTGTGCCGATAGGGTTATTTAATCAATTCAAGTTAGAAAAAGATGCTAAGCAACATAGATACATTGATTTGAAAAAGCGTGGTGTGGTTATCATCAATGACATTGTGCGCTTGTATGCGTTAAAAGCAGGGATCCGTAGAGCAAACACCCAAGAGCGCTTAGATGCATTGCTGAAACACTCATTGTTAAGTAATCACGATGTATATAATTTGAAAGACTGCTGGCGATTTTTAACTCAATTACGTTTACGTACACAAATAAATGAAGAAGGACTACCGAGTAACTGTATTAATCCAGATAGGTTAAACTCGCTAGAGCGCCATCAATTAAAAGAAGCGTTTTATTTACTCAAGCTCGCACAACAAGCTGCGGCATTTAAGTTTGCTCGTGGAAGTTTATAAATATGTGTTTTGCTATGAATAAGGTGACAAGCTAAGTGGTTAAACGTTGGTTGAGTCGTTATTTAGCACGTAAGCGATTACTTGCTCAAAACGCACTAGTACAGCGCTATATAGTGATTGATTTAGAGTTGACTGGACTGGATCCAAAACTGCATGAAATCGTCTCGATTGCGTGGGTGTTGATAGAAAAGCAATGCATTAAATTGAGCCAAGCTCAGCACGCCATAAATAAAGAAGTGCTGCGCCTTGAGCAAAGTCCTGTTTATCATGGAATTGCCCAGCAAGATGTCGCTAATGGAAAAAGCTTAGCGGCTATTTTAGCTAAGCTAAGCGCTCATTTTTCGGATGCTATTTTGGTGTTTCATAATGCTACTTTAGATTGGGGATTTTTAAAGCAGGCATTTCAAGCACATAATATTGATGTGCAACCTTTATTGATTATTGATACTTTTCAGATTGAAAAAAAGCGCCTGCACCAACAAGGCCATGAAATAGGCTTAGACGATTTAACTCTCAGTGCCTGCAGGGCGCGGTATGAGCTACCTCATTATGGTTGCCATCATGCACTTACCGATGCCATGGCTACCGCAGAATTACTGTTAGCACAATGCCATCAAATTAGCCGTGGCAATGAACTAAAGTTGGCTGAGTTGGTTTAAACCGAACGCTGATTAATTACACTCTACCGTTCTCATTATTATTAATATATATCCTAGCTGAACAACTGTTTTAATTGTTAACTATATCGCGCCGTAAGTATTAATTTTTATTCTTAAAAACAGGCTTTTATCGTAATCTTTTTAGGTACTTTATTTGCTATTGTAGAGCACTAACATTTACTTTCTCGTTTGGTTTTTATCTATGAAAAATAATTTACTGCCATCTTTAGCTGGCGTTTTAGTGAGCTTGTTCGCCGTATGGTGGTTACATGGGTTTTTATTGGTTGACCGCTGTTTAGATAGTGGTGGGGCTATTAATCATAAAACAAACTTATGCGTGGGCGCAAACGAGCAAATAATAGAACTTGCTACACCGTCAGGTATGTTAGTTATTTATGGTGTGGTGATTATGGCTTTGTCGCTATCAGTCAGTGTACTGCTGAAAAAGCTAGGTAAGCGCTAAGTTTTGAATTGAAGAGCGAACACGGCAGTTCGCTCTTAACTTTGAATGCTAACTGATAAAGCTCGCTGGCATTTTCACAGCAATTACGCTGCCTTTAACACAGATCACGTTGTTCGCTGATAGCGTGATGTCGACAATCACTTTGTTGGGTTTTACTTCAATGAAGCTACCTATTAGCAGCAGCTCTACCCCCATTGGAGTCGGCGCTAAAAAGTTAACATTTAAAGCCCCTGTAACAAAACGAAATGCAGGTTGAGTCCCCATCTCTCGCTCTGCATATCGATAAGCTATAGCAGCGGCACTGCCTGTACCATGGCAGTCAATCAGGGACGCAAGCAGCCCACCATAAACAAAGCCAGGGATTGCTGTATGGCAAGGTTGCGGCGTAAAGTGGGCGATAGTTTTATCGATATTGCCTTGATTTTGCTCATCCTGATACCAATAACTTTTTAATTGGTGACCCTGCTCATTGTTTTTGCCACAGCCATAACAATGGCTGAGCTCATCGGGGTAATAATCTTGAAAGGCTATATTGTTCATTAAAACTCCTAGTTCTAATTGGGTTATCCGATGACTCGTTGATCATCAATCACTTTGCCATCATCAGCTAAGCTGCATAGCTCGACCAACTCAACACTGCCATTTAATTTTGTGTATTGTTTTAAGTTATCTAGCAATACGCCGGTGAGTTCCAGTTTAGTTAGCTCTGATTGGTCTTGATCGTATTCACACAATAGCTGCATTTTGTCTTGATGATCTTGTAGCTTGACCACTAAGCGCATTTTCTTTATCCCCTTAACACTGAGCCTAATTCGCTCTATTTGTTGAGGATGAACAAACATACCTTTTATTTTCGTGGTTTGATCGGCTCTACCTAACCAACCTTGAATGCGCATGTTAGTCCGACCACACGCACTTTGCCCTGGCTTGATAGCCGATAAGTCACCGGTTGCAAAACGGATTAACGGATAATCAGTATTGAAACTTGTAATAACCACTTCACCAATCTCACCATCTGCGACTGGAGTGAGGCTGCCTGGGCGCACAATTTCGACAATTAAATCTTCAGCGATAATTAACCCATCGTCAGCAATGGTTTCATAGCCAATTAAGCCTACATCGGCACTTGCGTAAGCCTGTAAGGTGTTGATACCTTGTTGTTTAAATAACTCGCGCAGTTCATGAGATAATGCTTCTCCAGTCACCAGTGCTTTTTTGAGGCTGCTAACGTCACGTTTAGTTGCCTGCGCTTTATCCAGTAATATTTTTAAAAAAGAGGGAGTGCCACAATAACCTTGCGGGTGTAAATCTTCTATTACGTCAAGTTGTTGATCTGTTTGCCCTGGGCCTGCGGGTATAACCACACAGCCACACGCACGCGCCCCTGAATCAAGAATAAAACCGCCAGGAGTCAAATGGTATGACAAACAATTTTGTACTAACTCACCTGCTCTAAACCCCGCAGCATAAAAGGCTTGGCCCATTCGCCACCAATCTTGCTGGCAATTTTCAGGGTCATAAATAGGCCCCGGTGATTGAAAAATTCGATTTATATGGCCACTTTTAGATGCGAGACCGCCAAGCGGAGGCTGTTGCTTTTGTATGTCTAAAAGGTCAGATTTTCTGGTGATCGGCAAAGTCGCTAGTTGTGAGCGAGTAGTGATATTCGTGGCATCAATGTTCGCTAATATAGCCTGATAATAGGGGCTGTTATTTTTTGCATAGGTAATAAAGTCAGCTAAACGGGACAATAAATTTTGTTCTCTGGTTTCAGAGTGTTGATGTTCATTGGCATGATAAAAATGGCTCATAATAGCTCCAGTAACATAGAAAAAGTAGAGAGATAGATAGGTTGATTACAACCAGCGTTTGCGACGTTTATATGACTTAAGATCTTTAAAGCTTTTACGTTCTTCGTTACCTCCACCGAGGTAAAACTCTTTTACATCTTCGTTGTTTAAAAGCTGCTCTTGTGTGCCATCTAATACAACTTTCCCTGATTCAATGATATAACCATAATTAGCCGCTCTCAGTGCATAGTTGGCATTTTGTTCTACCAACAGCATAGTAATACCTTGATCTTGGTTAATCTTTTTTATGATTCCGAACACTTCTTTAACCAATAATGGCGATAACCCCATCGATGGCTCATCGAGGCAAATCATCTTTGGACGTGCCATTAATGCACGGCCAATTGCCAGCATTTGTTGTTCGCCACCTGATAAATATCCAGCTAACCCTTTGCGTTCTTTTAAGCGAGGGAAATAGTGGTACACCATTTCAATGTCTTGATTTATTTGTGCGTCTTTGCGGGTAAAGGCGCCGAGTTTTAAGTTTTCTAGAGAGGTCATATCTTCGATGATACGACGCCCTTCCATAACCTGAAACAATCCACTGCGCACCACATCTTCGGCATTTTTATTGTCTATTCGTTCGCCCATAAAGGTAATGTCGCCTTTAGTGACTTCGCCATTTTCAGTTTTTAATAAGCCAGAAATGGCTTTTAAGGTGGTTGATTTTCCTGCGCCATTTGGCCCAAGTAGGGTGACTATTTCACCCTCTGGCACATCTAAACTAACACCACGTAAAACTTGGATGACTTCATCGTAAACAACTTCAATATTGTTAACGCTTAGAATTGGTGATGCAGGTTGTATTTTCATAGCTGCTTGTGACATAGCTAACTCCGTGAAAAATTAATAATTTATCAGCGGATGAAAATAACGAGATGCTTCATCCGCTGCTATGTTTAACGAGCTATTAAAAACCTAACCACGCATCACGGCGCTCAATGGTTACCAGTGATAACTCTTCAACGACGACATTGCCTTCGTTATAGTTGCCTTTGTAAATGTAAACTTGGTTAGTGCCACGGTGATCTTGTTCACTCCAGTTGCCCGCAAGGCATACGCCTTCAAGTCCTGCTGGTACCCAATCTTTACGGGCATACATGGCTTTTTTAATATTTTCACCGGTTATTCCGCCGTTATCTTTTGCCCATTCCATAGCCTCTTTCATAAAGAATGTTGAGCACACGCCACGAATGTAATGATGAACACGCTCTTCTTGGCCTGAAGGGTCTGATTGTTTTGAAATCTCCCTAACGAGTTTCATGCCAGGTACTTGATCAGTCCAAAACGGCGTCATAGCTGGAAATACATAATCTTTAATGCCTTCGCCCGCAGCTTGGAATATTTTTTTATCGCCCCCCCATATATTCGACATAAACTGAATATCGGTACCAACGGTGTTACATGATTTAACTAAAGACAATACTGAACCACCTAGATTGCCTATATATCCGTAATTTGAGCCTGAGCTTTTTAAGCTTAAACATTGCGCTTTAAAATCACCTGGTTTCATCGAAATAACAACCGCAGGTTGTACATCAAAGCCTAATTCGGTGGCGTACTCTGCACAGGCTTCTTTCGGTGCATTAGGGAAGGGGTGATTTGCACCAATATGAGTAAACTTAGGTTTGCCTTTGCCCCCCTTTTTTTGCCAGTCCTCAGCTGCCCACTGGACTAAACCGCGGCACGCATCTGAATAGGATGCGCCGTAAAAAAAGTTATAAGGAGCTGGTTTCTTTGTATGTGGGTTTTTACCCATAGGATCCGTTAAGTGGCCAGAGTAAGACGCTGAAAATACTGGTAGTTTATCTTTGGCTACAAATGAGATCAGTGCTTCGGTATCAGCGGTGCCCCAGCCTTGCATGGCAACCATGTTTTTACGCGAATGCCACTTTTTATAAGCGGCAATCGCTTGCGGCACTTTGTAAGCGTAATCAATTGTTTCATATTCGAGTTTAGTGCCATTGATGCCACCATTTTCGTTAATGTAAGCTAGGGAATCACGCACGCCGTCAGCGTAATTTTTACCAACAAAAGCTGTCGGGCCACTCATATCAGCTAGATGACCAACAAAGACTGAGTCTTCAGCGAATGTTTGTTGGCTGGTGCACAGCGCGCTTACTATTAATAGAGACGTTAATTTTGCCTTATGATTGTGCATAACTATTTCCTTTTTCTTTTTATGGCTAGATTGCCAATTATTTACGCATTAATGATGCTCATGTGTGTTGTATATGCTTAAGTTAGTGTCTATTGATTAGTACGAGAACGGGTAAAACTTCCAATAGTTTTTAATTTGTGCCCAGCGGTGTGCCATGCCTTGCGGCTCAAAAATAAGGAATAAGATAATCACTAAGCCAATGGCCATTTCTTTGATATAGGCCAGGCCATCAACCACCATAGGAATATTGCCCCAGTCGGTCATCTTCATTAAACCAACGCCGCTTTCGAGCACTTCAGGTAAAAACACCATAAATACCACACCCATTAAGGTGCCTTTAATTGAACCCAAGCCGCCGATGATGATCATGGCTAAAAATTGAATCGACATAAATAAGGTGAAGCCTTCGGCAGAAACATAGCCTAAGTAATGGGCATATAAGGCACCGCCAATACCGGCATAAAAAGACGATATACCAAAAGAGAGTAAGCGATATTTATTGAGCTTGATGCCCATGATCTCAGCTGATAGATAATGGTCACGTACTGCAACAAAGGCGCGACCATCACGACTGCGCATCAGATTACAGCCCCAAATATACATAATAACTAAGGCTGCTAAGGCGATATAAAAGAAGCTTTCATCGCTATTAAAAACAAAGCCAAATATACTAATTGGGTCGGCAGATGAGCCGGCAGAACCACCAGAAAACCAGTCAGCACGGGCAAAGAAGTCTTCTAAAATAAACTGCGCAGCCAGTGTGGCTATAGCTAAGTACAAGCCTTTAATTCTTGAGGCCGGTAAACCAAACATCATGCCTACAGCCATTGTTAAAAAACCAGCCAGTGGAATACACAGCAATACAGGAATACCAAAGGAGATATTGAGCCATGCTGATGCAAAAGCACCAAAGCCAAAAAATGCGCCATGACCTAATGAAATTTGTCCGGTGTAACCGACCAAAATATTGAGCCCTAGTGCGGCTATCCCTAAATATGAAATTTGAATAAATAGGGTTAGGTAATATGCATCGACTAAGTATGGCGCTGCACATAATAGGGCAATTGCGAAAATTGCCACATTTTTGATGGTTGTTGTTTCAAAAATTGTATTATCTTGTTTATAACTGGTGCGGAAATCGCCGCAGGGTCTCATGGTTAAACTGGACATAATAAACTCCTAAAATTTACCTTTATCTGCACTTGTTAGGCGCTATTGATGCACCTAAATCGGCTTGTTTAAATACGTTCAATATCTTTTGTGCCGAACAAACCGTATGGTTTGAACCAAAGGATGACGAGCAACACGTAAAATGGTGCGATGTCATACATATTGCCAACATGCAGATATTGGCTGTCGAAAAACTCAGCGACATTCTCTAATACACCAATGATCAAACCACCGACAATAGCGCCGATGATAGAATCTAAACCGCCAAGAATAACTGCAGGGAAAACTTTGATACCAATTAATGACAGTGAATTTGAAACCCCGTTTACCATGCCAATAACAATTCCAGCTGTGGCTGAAACCGTAGCAGCAATACCCCAGCTCATAGCAAAAACTTGTTTTACCGAAATACCTAAGCTTTGTGCAATCTGTTGATCAAAGGCTGTGGCTCGCATTGCTAAACCGTATTTTGAATGTTTAAAGAATAGATAGAAGGCAACCATAATTATTAAGGCGATTACGGTGCTCATTAAGTAAGCGGCTTCAATGTTCAAGCCAAATATTTGGATGCTATTAGTGGTAAATACTTGCGGGTAACTTTGCGCTGAAACACCAAAAATCCATTTCATCAAGGCTTGAAAAAAGATTGATAAGCCAATGGTGATCATGATCACTGAGATAATAGGTTCACCTATCATCGGGCGTAAAACAATCATTTGCAGCAGCACACCAAAGATTGCCATAAAGGCCATTGTCAGTAAAAAGCCCACTACAAAAGGCAGCTCTAAATAAATCAGTACTGCCCAGCATACCCAGGCACCCACTAATAAAAACTCACCTTGGGCAAAGTTTACAATTTGCGTTGATTTGTACACTAATACAAAGCACATCCCAACGACGCCATAGAGTAAGCCGACAATTAAACCATTGACGATTAGTTGAATTAGCAATTCAAAATTCATGAGACTCTCCGTGTTATGTTGATAGTGTTATCAGCAGCCGTGCAGGCTGTTTCGATCAGCGAAGTGACTTTAAGCTGGGTTTGAATACGGGTTTTAGTACCATCTTGAAATACCACCATGGTATCAATATCAACATTTTCCTTGTTATCATAAATGGATGAAATAATGTCGCCATATTTATCCGCAATAACACTACGGCGAACTTTACGGGTTCGTGTTAATTCGCCATCATCGGCATCAAGTTCTTTGTAAAGTAATAAAAATTTATGGATTTTTTGTGATTCAGGAAGTGACTCATTGACGCGCATTATTTCTTCGCCAATTTTTTCGTACACTTCAGGCAGGGTTGATAAGTTGGTGTAGTTGGTAAACGACAGCCCTTGTTGCTCAGCCCATTTCGCAACAATACTAAAACGAATACAAATGATGGCTGATAGATAAGGCCTTGCTTTACCTAAAATAACGGCTTCGCCAATAAATGAAGAAAACTTAAGTTTGTTTTCTATATATTGAGGAGAATATTGTGCGCCGTCGCTGGTGCAAGCGAGATCTTTGATCCGATCAATCACCACTAAATGGCCAGACGGTTTAAAGTAACCGGCATCACCTGTTTGCATCCAGCCGTCAATCACGTCTTCATCATAGGCTTGTTGATTATTAAGGTAGCCACTAAACATTCCGACTGTTTTAGCAATAACTTCGCCAATACCGGCTTTATCGGGATTAATGACTTTAATTTGTGCATTATCAAACGCGACGCCAACACTGTCGTAGTCAACATCGGCTTCATGATGGATGGTGTAAGCTCCGCACATTTCTGTTTGGCCGTAGAGTTGGCGTAAAGGCACACCAATGGTTTGGAAAAACTTAAAGGTGTCAGGCCCCATCGCAGCTCCGCCGGTGGCAGCCGATTTTAAGAATGAAAAACCGAGTCGATCACGAAGTGCTTTTAGCAGTAGAATTTCAGCTAGCCATGATTTTTTGCCTGTTACTTGGCTTTGCTCAGCCAGCTTCATGGCAAAATTAAATAGCTTTCTTTTAAAAGGTGTTGAATCCATCATACGGGTTTGTACGTCTGCTAAAATGCCTTCCCATACCCGTGGTGCTAATAGTACAAAGCTGGGGCCAATTTCTCGTAGGTCAGCCATGAGTGTTTCTTGTTCTTCAACAAAATTTACAATTTGACGGGCGATCAGTGCTTGGCCAATTGCATAGACTTGCTCCATGATCCAAGGTAAGGGCAATACAGATACATAGTTGTCGCCAGCTTGACGCGGGTCAGCACGTAAATATGAACTACAGTGCTTAATAAAATTGCCACCATTGAGTAGGGCAATTTTGGGTTTTGATGTGGTACCTGAAGTGGTGCAGTAAATAGCAATGTCGTCAGGGGCTGAGGCATCTATCATGGCTTGATAACGATCAGGGTATGCTTGTTCGAGTTCTTGGCCCAGTGTGTATAGGGTATTGATATCTATAAGTCGTGAGTCGTTGTATTTGCGCATACCTCTTGGGTCGCAATAAACAATGAATTTTACTTGCTCTATGCCATCACCTAAATCAAGTAATTTATCGCATTGCTCTTCGTTTTCAGCAATCACAACGGTTGCGCCACTGCTAGCGAGTAAATAGATTACTTCGTCATGCATTGAATCTTGATAAATACCTAATGAATGGCAACGTAAAGCGTGAGCAGCAATTTCGCCCCATATCCATTCTGGGCGGTTATCACCAAGTAAGGCAATGGTATCATCTGTATTCACGCCTTTGTTACTCAACGCGAGCGACAACCACTTTACTTTATTGTTATATTCGGCCCAGCTGAACTCGTTCCAAATACCAAACTCTTTTTCTCGCATCGCCACCATATCAGGCCAATGCGTGGCATTGTGTTGTAGAATTTTGGGGAAGGTATTCAGTTCACCCATCTCAAAATCTTGATTGATTTGGCTAGTCATTAACTTACCTCCTCTAAGGTGGCTGGCTCTGCGTCGTCTTCAAGACCAAGGTAGGCACGTTTAACATAGGGGTCAGCCATGACTTCGTGTGGTAAACCAGAAATTAATTTTTTACCAAAATCCAGCACCATAACTTCATGAGAAATATCCATTACAACTCCCATATCATGTTCAATCATAACGACCGTAATACCGAATTCTTCATTTAAATCGAGGATGTATCTGGCCATGTCTTCTTTTTCTTCCAGATTCATTCCAGCCATTGGTTCGTCAAGTAAAATCAGTTTTGGGTTTAGAGCCATTGCACGAGCTAATTCAACGCGTTTACGAAGCCCGTAAGACAAGGTGCCAGCGATGGATTTTCTGATATGAGAGATCTCAAGGAAGTCGATCACTTCTTCTACTTTTCTACGGTGAGCGAGTTCTTCTTTTTGCGCCCCAGAAGCCCAATATAACGGCCCTGTTAACCAATTGTTTTTTAATAAGTGATGGCGACCAACCATAATATTATCGAGCACTGACATATGGCCAAATAAGGCTAAGTTTTGAAAAGTACGGCCCATACCTAAGTCTGCGCGGTCATTGGGTTTTAAGTGGGTAACATCTTGATCTGCAAAGGTGATTTTTCCACTGTTAGGTTGATAGCGGCCAGAAATGCAATTGAGCATTGATGTTTTACCAGCCCCATTTGGGCCAATAATTGAAAATACAGAGCCTTTAGTCACCGAAAAACTAACATCTGTTAAGGCTTTAACACCACCAAAGGCTAGCGATATTTGCTCTATATTGAGTATCGATGTTGTCATACTCATACTCCTAAATTTAACTGAGAATAAAAATGAATAACGAATGCGTTGAAAAATAAGAGGGGGTGAACCCTCTTTAAAATGTATTAACGGTTGGGGTCGTTATTACACACAACAAACATTAGAAAGTGTTCTGTCAGCTAGAGGATGTATCTCATTGTGGCTTGTAGGTAATTTGAATCTTTATCTAACTCATCAATTGAAAAGTTACCGACTTCAATACCCACTTCGAGTTCTTTAGTTAAGTTTTGAAAGAGGTTTATACCCCATTGCGTACGCTCACGATTGGATACATCTCCATCAACTTTGCCGTACAGCACGCTTGAACGCAGTGAATCATTCCAAAAATGACGATAGGCAACTAATACAGAGGTAATATCTTCAACTTCTTCACCATAGAGATCTTTAACAGCCGCAGCCCCTACATAGCGGCCTAAATCACCTTTATGAATTTGTAGGCGTAAGTCATCTTTTCCTGTTGTTTTAATTCGTGCCGCAACAGATGCGCCAAAGGCGCTTTCAGTGTTACCTGATAAGGTATGTAATTGCCGTGCTAAGCCAGAAATAGAGACATTGCCCCAATCACCTTTGATGTTATAGCGTGCGATTAAATCAGGAATATTATCGTTTGCGGTATCGCCCCCCCAGCTCTCAGGATTTTCAATGGATACTTGGAAGTTGCCCATGTTATAACGTACTTGTCCTTGACGAATAAATACTAGACCTGTTGTTGCGCCAGCAAAATCGGCAGTTTCAGGAATTGCGCTAGTATTCATAAAGGTTGACCAAGTTTGGCCAACAGTGAGATCTTTGTAGTTTATAAAAGCATGTCGGATGCGCGGGTTAGCTGAGTTAGAGACAATTTCATTACCGCCGCCGCCCCAAAAATCCATTTCGATGAAGCCTGTTATCTCGCCGTGTTGGTATTTAGTATTGAAACGGGTTTCGTTAGCAAAGATACGAAACTGGGATGCGTCTTCTTCTAAAGCAATGCCATCACCAATCCAGTAATCACGATAGGCAATGTCACCGTCAACGTATCGTGCATCAATTTTAATGTAGCCACCGAAGGTTAATTTATCGTTTTCAGTTATGTTGATCTCGTAGCCTGCCAGTGCGGATGCACTGGCAGTAAGAAAAGCAGATGTAAGCAGTAATTTTTTATATTGTGTGTTGAACATCGACCAAATTCCTTTGTTATTATGTGTGATTCATACTAGGTGAGTCGAAAAAATCAACAATTGTAAATAAGGGCTAGTACCTTGCGCTTAGTCCTTTAGTCCAATGTTATATGCTGTGTTTTACGGGCAAAGTAAGCATTGAAAATAATAATAAATACAATTTGATACAAAGAAGAGCGCGATGTTTTCTAATTGGTTGTTGGTTAGTGTAAGTATTGGTTACATTAGTTTGTTATTTCTAATTGCCCACCTTGGGGGCAAGTATCGACATAAGCTAGTTGCCAAACAGCATGCTATTATTTATGCCTTATCATTAGGGGTTTACTGTACGTCTTGGGGGTTTCTAGGTACTTCAGCGCAGGCGGCAAATAGCTCTTTTTCTTATATTTCGGTTTATTTAGCCCCTATTTTATTATTTATATTTGCTTGGCCTTTTATTCAGCGGATCATAAAAACCTGCCTCAAACTCAAAAGTACTTCCATTGCTGATTTACTTTCGGCTCGGTTTGGTAAATCACAAAGCTTAGCCTTGTTGGTAACGTTAGTGGCCATGATTGGCACCTTGCCTTATATTGCTTTGCAGCTTAAAGCGATTGTTTACTCTTATAAAATTTTACAGCAAAGCCAAGATTTTCCGATTTGGCAATTAGGTTTAATCGTTAGCCTGATTTTAGCTGGATTCACCATTATCTTTGGCATTCGAACTATCGATGTAACAGAGCGTCATCCCGGCGTCATGATAGCGATTGCCTTTGAATCGTTAGTTAAACTGATCGCTTTTTTACTTGTTGGCTTATTTGTATCATTTGTTATTTATGATTCCCCCGCTGATATTTGGCAAAAGTCACAAGATTACGTGTCCTTATCGCAGCAGTTTGAAAGCTATAACCTAGTAGGTATGGTGGGTTTATTGATCATCGTTATGTCGGCTTTTTTATGTTTACCAAGGCAATTTCAAGTTATGTTTGTTGAGATTAAAGAACAAAAAACCAGTAATTTAGCGCGCTGGTTATTACCTCTTTATATTTTGGTATTCGCTTTTTTTGCAGGTCCCATAGGCCTTGCTGGCACATTAAATTATGGCCAGTCTTTAGACCCTGATGCTTATGTTTTATTTTTGCCCGCCTACAACGGCCAACAGTGGCTGTCGTTATTTGCGTTTTTAGGGGCGGTTTCTGCGGCAAGTTCAATGGTGATTGTATCGACCATTGCATTGAGTACTATGCTCAGTAACGAAATTGTTTTTCCGTTAATTTTTAAATTAGCGCCTCGTAAGCACCATGACTTTTTACACTTTCAATCCCGATTATTATTGATCCGTAAAATCTTAGTCGTTGTAGTTATTGCGCTTAGTTATTGTATGTTATTAGTTTCTCCACCTGATACGCTGGCATCACTTGGTGAGGTTGCGTTTGGCGCGATTGCGCAAATAGGGCCTGCATTGGTTGCTGCTTTTTTTTGGCGAAGAGCGACTCAAAAGGGCGTTTTTTGGGGCATGTTTTGTGGTTTCTCTATTTGGGCACTGTTTAATTTATTACCACAGCTTGGGTTTTATGCACACCCGTTAAGCAATACAAATTGGCCTGCTACAACGGTGGCTACCTTGTTTGGCTTGGCTATTAACCTTATTGTGCTGTTTATTGTTTCACAGCTTACTCGGCAAAATATTCGCGAAGAAATGCAGAGTAAATATTTCTATGAAACCGATAATAAACAAGATTCACATCTGCCTAAACAACCAAAAATAGATCGTCAGGAACTCGAGCTGTTAATTGCTCGCTTTATTGGTCAAGACAAAGCAGCCGAGTGCTTTGCTGAATTTAATCAATCAAATAAAATTAAAAAGCATAAAACCTATAATGAGGCTTTATTACTGCATGCAGAGCAGACATTAGCGAGTGTAATGGGCTCGGCATCAGCCAAATTGGTGATTTCTTTTGCTTTGGCTGGTCGTGATATCGCATTTGATCAAGTTGCTAAAATTGTTGAGGATAACTCTACTCAACAACTTGAATTTAGTCGTTCAGTATTGCAAGGAGCGATTGAAAATACCAGTGAAGGGATCTCTGTGATAGATGCTAATTTGAATTTAGTAGCATGGAATAAGCAGTATCTAGATATTTTTAATTACCCTAAAAATTTAATCTATATTGGTTGCCCAATTAGCCAGTTGATCCGCTTCAACCTTAGCAATCAAAATCGCTATATACATAATATTGAGGGGCAGGTTAATAAACGTCTTGAGTACTTAAAAGCCGGTAGTAAGCATAAATCAGAGCGAAAGTTAGCCAATGGTAAGGTGCTGTTAATTGAAGGGAACCCAATACCTGGTGGAGGATTTGTGATGATTTTCTCAGATATTACGGAGTTTCGCCGAGCAGAAAATTATTTAAAAGAAGAAAATACCGATCTTGAAAGTCGTGTTCTTGCGCGCACGACAGAATTAGAACTAGCAAACTTAGAGCTTGAAAAAGCCAATCGAGAACTCGCTGATGCAAGGTTAAAAGCAGAGCAGGCTCATTTGAAAAAGAGTCAATATTTAAGAGCCTGTAGTCATGATCTTTTGCAACCATTGTCGGCTGCTAGGTTGTTTTCTTCTGCGGTTTGTTTGAGCCCTAGAGTGTCAATACAAGAGCGTGAGCAAATTAAGAAAATTGATAATTCGTTAGAGATAGCAAATAACCTATTACTTGATTTAAATGAAATTGCGCGGATTGAAAGTGGCAATATCATCCCTGTTTTCAATGACATTGCACTGGAGCGGGTATTTAGTATGTTGCATTCGGAGTTTTCTGCCTTGAGTAAAGATTATCAAATTGATTTTCGCTGTCACTCAAGTCAATTATTTATCCGCACAGATCTAACTTTGCTAACGCGGATTGTGCAAAACTTTTTAAGTAATGCATTTCGCTATGCAAATAAAGGTAAAGTATTGCTGGGTTGTCGTCGTAAGGGCAATTACTTAAGTATTCAAGTGATTGATAACGGACCTGGCATCCCCGAAGATAAGCAGCAAGAAGTATTTGAACAATTTACACAATTATCGACGCAATTGATTGGCCCTAAAGGCTTGGGGTTGGGTTTAAATATTGCACAAAGCCTGGCTAATATTCTTGAGCATAAGGTTGGCTTGGTATCAGAGCCTGAGCATGGCTGCTTGTTTAGCGTTGAAGTACCGATTGTAAACCGTGTACAGCAAACAAAGCCGACACTTGCCCCTAAGAATATGACTTTGCAAGGAGTTGGGGTGCTATGTATTGATAACGAAAAAGATGTTATTGCAGGTATGACCGAGCTTTTAACAGCCTGGAAATGTCGTGTATTTACCGCGACAACCGCAGCCGAGGCGTCTGCACTTTATAAAACACATGAAGATGAAATTGATATTCTCTTAGTTGATTATCAACTTAGTGCTGAACCAATGTTCCCCGCTAACCCTTTGCATATTGTAACAGTAGACTACTCTGAGCGACAGGGGCAAAAGCCTCACTCGGAGCATCTTGATGGCTGTAATGGCATTGAATTAATCAAGCGTATTCGAGCAATCAGCCAGTATCCATTACCTGCGATTTTAATTACCGCAACAACTGATGAGTTAGTGCAAGTACAGGCAAAGCAAGCCGATATTGGCTATTTGCGGAAAATCATCAAGCCCGTCGCATTACGGGCGTTGATGAGTGCTTTATTAACTAAACAGCTAGAAAAAAATTATAATAGTTAATGGCGATGAAAAGGTGAAAGTGATGCTTGTGCCAGTTGCTGCTCGTTTAATAAAATCACGGCTTGAGTACGACTTTTTACCCCAAGTTTTAAGTATATTGTGCTGGCATGGCTTTTGATTGTAGATTCAGACAAGCTAAGTTCGTAGGCGATTTGTTTATTTAACAAACCATCGGCAAACATGTGTAATATTTTATGCTGTTGGGGCGTTAATGTTGCTAACTTTTCTGCTTGCTGTTGCTCTGGCGTATTTTTATTGTGATCATCGGTGGGTGTCCATAGTTTGCCTTGTAGCACATCTTCTATTGCTTTTATCATCTCAGGGACGGGAGTTGATTTAGGTATAAAGCCTGCTGCACCCAGGCTCATCGCTTTGCGTATGGTATCAGGCTCTTCAAAACCTGATACTACAATCACCCCTATTTCAGGATACAGCTCACGTATATTACTCAGCGTATTAAAACCCTGTGCACCCGGAATATCAAGATCGAGTAAGATCAGATCAACATCTGTGGTGTTTGCTAATTTGTGCTCTAATTCGGGAATTGTTTCGGCTTCAAGTAGGCAAGCATTATTAAAGCTTGATTCCAGCATAAGTAATAGTGCTTGTCGAAACAGCGGGTGATCATCTGCAATTAAGATTTTTGTGTGTGTTGTCATTTTATTTCTAACCTAATGTTTAGATTAATGATCTTTTAGTTTCATCAATTGTTTTTTGATTGAATAGTGTTCGTTGTCTTGAATAAAGTAACGCTATTATAAAATAATTCAATAATAATAAACCTAAATAGCATAAATTGACTAAAATTCACTCGTGAAAATGAACCTATAAGCGCTGTTTTATTCTATGTTATGAGTAAATATCAGGAAGAAAGGAGAGGGAGTAAACATTTATTTAATCTTGCCTTTTATATTCAGATTAAAGGTCGATTACCAGGGCAAGATCACGAACTTTACCTTGACTTAAAAGTATGATCTTATACTCCTTTTTAAGGAGCCCCCATGCCTGATATTCAACTATTTAAATATTTCGAATCAATTGCCGACCCTCGCCAGCAGGGTAAAGTTGTCCATAAACTTTTTGATATCATATTCTTAGCTGTCAGCGCTGTCAGCGCTGCCAAGGCTGGGAAGATATTGAAGATTTTGGCCATGATAGATTAGATTGGCTCAGGAAGTACGTTCCTCTTGAGCAAGGTATCCCTCGCCATGACACAATCGCTCGTGTGATGAGTCGCATTGA
>NZ_JACJDS010000014.1:0-121249 GCF_014163635.1 Pseudoalteromonas sp. SR44-8 | reverse complement strand
AGAACCTAGAACCTAGAGGGAATTTTATGAAACTTGAAGATATCCGTCGTGAGTATTTGCAAGATGCTCTGAGCGAAGAGAATTTACTTGATGATCCATTCAAGCAATTTGAAACCTGGCTTGAGCACGCGGTAGCAAGTAAACTGCCAGATCCAACGGCGATGGTGGTGGCAACGGTTGATGAAATCGGTCAGCCTTCGCAACGTATTGTGTTGTTAAAGCATCTTGATGATAACGGGTTTGTGTTTTTTACCAATACCGGCTCGCGTAAAGCACAAGAGCTTAAAGGCAATAATAAAATCTCTTTGCATTTTCCGTGGCACCATATGGAGCGCCAAGTGATTGTTTATGGTGAAGCACAACCACTGCCAACTTCAGCGGTTGCCAAGTACTTTTTGTCACGTCCCAAAGAAAGCCAGTTAGCTGCATGGGCTTCAAAGCAAAGCCGTCCTGTATCATCGCGTAAAGTGTTGATGGAAACTTTTGCTAATATGAAAACCAAGTTTGCTAAAGGCGAAATACCATTGCCAGATTTTTGGGGGGGATACTGTGTTGTGCCAACAAAAATTGAGTTTTGGCAAGGTGGTGCACACCGCCTGCATGACCGTTTTATATATCAGCGTCAAGCTGATAACAGCTGGCAAATTACACGTTTAAACCCATAGTTTATTATGGCGTTTATTGATTCCCACTGCCATTTAGATTTTACTGAATTTGATGCCACCCGCAGCAAGCTAATTCAGCAATGTCAGCAGCTGGGGATCGAAAAATTGATCGTGCCGGGGATCACTTTGGCACAATCTCTTTCTTTATGCGCTTTTGCTAAACAGCATTCTGCAGTGCGCATCGGTGCAGGTTTACATCCTTACTTTTTAGCAGAATATCACCACAGTCATTTAGCCAAACTGACTGAGTTTACTGTGCAACATCGCCAGCAATTGGTCGCTATTGGCGAATGTGGCATTGACCGCAGTATTGACGATATTGTTTTGCAAACTCAGATATTTGAGCACCATATTGATCTTGCTAATCAGCTTGAATTGCCATTGATTGTGCATCATCGACAAAGCCATGACCTTATTGCACAGTCATTTAAGCGCTGTAAGCCAAAATATGGTGGTGTTATACATGCTTTTTCAGGCTCATTACAACAAGCACAGTATTATATTAAACAGGGTTTTAAACTCGGGGTGGGCGGGGTGATCACTTATCAGCGAGCACAAAAAACACGTTCCGTTGTTGCTCACATAGCACCTGAACACTTACTACTTGAAACAGATGCACCTGCAATGCCGTTAGCGGGCTTTCAAGGGCAAATAAACACGCCGTTACAGTTACCCCTGGTGTTTGAGCAGTTATGTCAATTAAAGCAGATCACAACACCTTATAAGGCTGGTTTTCAAAAGCAGCTTTATGATTCGTGCTCAGAACTTTTTCGGATATAACGATTTACTTGCCAGCGCTTTAAACCACGGCCTAATTGCCAAGTAAAAATGCAGGTTATCACTAGCATTAGTAATACTTGGCGGCCTAAGTCATGAAAGCTGCTATGACTGGTTGCTACTGCTGAGCGGGTCAAGTAAGTTATTGCAACAAATCCTAGTGGGCGATCGTCATCACTGATTATCGGTTCAACAAACGGGGTTTTAAGTTTACTAATACCTGGAGTGGAGTTGGGCAGCTTACCTAAAATATGGTGAGCTTGCCAATTATCACTACTGGCGATAAGTATGCCTTGCTGATCATAAATCGTTGCAGCCAGTACAAACTCATCTTTGCTTATGCTGTTACATAAGGCTGTTAATTCAGGTTTGTTTTTTTCAAGTAGCGGCGTTTTGGCATTGAGAGCCATAAAACGAGTTAAGCTTTTTGCTGTGCTGTCGGCACTATCATAAAGCAACTGGTGGCTTTGAAAACTACCATTAACAGCAACCCAAGTCAGCAATACAAAGCATGCCGCAGCAATACTTAATCGCACTAGGCGTTGCCTAAGAGATGCTGAAATAGGGTTTTTAAGATGGTTATTTTTCATAGTCACCGTTTACGCTGCTGACAGCTTTTGTTTTTGATGTTACAACTAAGCGTAACTATAACCTTAAATCCCCCTTTATGGCGAATTAATACCAATCGACTTAAATATTTAGTCTTTCTAGCGTGCTAAATAAAGCGCTAACGGCGTTATAAGTTTTTTATGTAGAACAACTACATATAAAACTTATGCCTTGTTATCACTCTATTTATCCGTCGCTATAAATGACCAATAACCTAACCCGATTGGTATAATTGTTATTTTACAGGGGAGACATTAGTATCATTTTTGGAGTTATCATGACATTGGAGCGCTTTGCGAGCCTTTCATCAGAGCAGTTATCGGCACAGTTGTCGTTAGGTATGTGGTATCACTATCAAGATGCTTTATTAGTACCAACAAGCTTACCAACTGATCCGCAAGGAATGTTTAGTATTGCTTTTGCAGGGGACTTTAGCGGCCAACAACTAGCTAATATAATTAACTTTTTAGCTCAGCAGCAGTTTATTGTCAGTGCATTTTGTCGTTATCAACCAGAGCCAAACTTAAGCCCCGCACTGTGTTTTTACAGCGAGACACTAAGTCCAAGCATTAATCCTTTGGTACTGAATGAATTTGCCCATCCATTGGGATTTCAACTTGTACAAGTTAGTAAGCCACCGATTTTAACTAAGCCCGGTTTATTAGTAATGGATATGGACTCAACCGCCATTACGATTGAATGTATTGACGAAATCGCAAGGCTTGCTGATGTATATGATGATGTCGCAGCGGTAACCGCACAAGCGATGGCTGGTAAGTTAGATTTTAGTGAAAGCTTACATCAACGAGTCGCTAAACTTGCGGGTATTGAGCAAAGCTTAATTGATGAACTAAAAAATAGTTTACCATTAATGTCAGGGATCAAAGCGCTATGCCAAGTGCTAAAGCAGCATAATTGGTATTTAGCCATTGCCTCAGGTGGCTTTGTGCCATTTGCTGAACAAGTGCAAAAACTGCTTGAACTAGACGAAGTACATGCCAATGTTTTGGAATTTAAAGATAATAAGTTAACAGGTAAAGTGCTAGGCACGATTGTTGATGCGCAGCAAAAAGCCGTGGTGTTGAGCCAATTACAGCAACGATTAAATTTACCTACGCAACAAACAGTAGCGATTGGTGATGGTGCGAATGATTTGACCATGATGGCTGCGGCAGGACTCGGTGTTGCCGTACACGGTAAACCTAAAGTTGTTGAACAAGCCCAAGCTGCAATTTGCCAAGGCTCGCTATTACAACTGTTATATTTATTAACTATTCCTGTTATTAAGTAACGGAGTTAAGTTAGCCGTTTAAGCCAAGTCTGCTTGCGCTTATTCATTTGGTCTACCAGCTCTGCGGTAAAGTCCAAATGACTAAGCGTTTCATCTGTTACATCAACCATGTCACCAACACCTGTTACTGCCCACAGTGCCTCTTCAAGATCTTTTGCTTTGTGCAATGCATATTGGCTTACGTATTTTAACTCGTTAGATAAGTAATCTGTATCAGGGCGGCCAGTGCGTGAAATATAAATACGCATTATAAAGATCAACTCAGATTTGAGACCTTTCTTTAAAAAGAGTAACTGTGGGGCATAATCCTCGCCTGCACTGCACTTGCTTTTTATAGCGTCTTTAATGGTCGGTTTTTTAGGATCAAAACGAATAAATAAAGTGAAAGGTAGAGGAGGATCTTGACGACTGCGATCTTTTATAAGCGGTGTGATCACGCCATTGAGCTGCTCTGGCGATAAAAAAGCATCAATGCTGGTGGTATTATTAAGCAAGCCATAGTTTTGCAAAATAATATGCAATGGGCTCGGGTACAAGCCTTGACCAATTGCTCCTGTTTTAAAATGTGCAGCTTCTTTATGTAAATAAAACGGAAATTGGCAGACACTTTTAGTTACCATATTTCGCAGCGCTGTCGATAATCCTGGCACCTTTGGCGCTTCTTCAGATACTTTTAGTTTATCTTTATTATTTTCAATTAACTGCGTAAAAAATTTCACCCCTTCGTGTGGGTTATCAACAATACGTAAGGCTTTTAAGTTGATAGTGGTGAACGATTTACTGACCGCCATCACTTCGTACTTTAATTTACTCAGCGTGTGCTTTTTGGTTATTTTTTGCAGCTCAGGTAAGCTTAATTCAACAACTTCACCTTTTTGAAAAGTAACCGGTTGGTCACACTCAATTTGCAACCCCATCACCGAGAAATCACGACTATGAGCGGTATGTGTTTGCTCATCCTGAGTTGTTAATACTACATCGGTTTTATACAAATAGCGTTTGTGAGAGCGTAGGTTTACATACTCTAAATCCACGGTTTCAAGCTTTGGTGGGGTTTTATGTTTGCCATGGCCAAAGTGCTTGAGCTGATTAACTATACTTTTATCGTAACTAAAACTTTGATAATGCGCTCGTTCAAAGTCTGTTCCGACTGCTGTTAAAATCACTAGATATTTTACGTCTTTGATCATTCCTTGTACGCGAGGCGTTGGTGGCTTGTTTAATTTTTCAATATCTTTGCCAGCGGTATTTGGTAAGCTTAATGGAATAAATGAATCTTCTGGATGGCTTGGCATTAACTGTACTTTAAAACATTGCCAGCTTTCTTTTTGGCTACCAAAACCAAAAAATAATGCGCTTAATTGCGGCTCTGCAGTCAACTCCGTGCGTGTTGCTGAGTAATAATATACTTTTCCAGCAACCACGTGCGTAAAGGTGTATAAATACTCTTCTTTAACTGGGGCTGGGTTACTTAGTAACTGACTTAAACGTTGCTGATTTAAAATAGTGTATAAACATGACAGCTTTCGCTCATCGCAAAAATAACGCTGAATAAAAATATTGTTTTCAGTGGTCAGCACTAAACTTGGGTAGAGTTTATCGTTTTGCAAACTAAAAAAAGTAAATAACGAAGTCACCCGGGGAATATAGTACTGCTCATAGCCTTTTGAGACGACGGCATCTAAAGTATTATCTAAATTTACTTTATAGCGACGCTTATTGCCGTGAATAAAGCTTTCTAAAAACTCATCAAATTTTGCGTTATTTTCTATAAAAGTACGTTTTAAGCGAATATGATTAAATTCCGCAGAGATTTTCTCAACTGCAACAACTTCATATTGAATGCCGTTTTTTAAACCTAATTCAAAATCTTGCTCAAGACCGACTAAACGCAGTCCTAATAACTGCCCTTTTTTGACTTGATAGCGCGGTGAGAGCTTTATTTTTGCGCCACTTAAAGATATATCTGAGGTGGTTGCTGCAATGGTGTTGTCTTTGTTGAGTTCTACAGTGATTTTGATTGAATAGTTCATCCGTTCTTCACGGCGACTTTCATAAGAGGCAAATTTAATAACCTGGCAATCTAATTTTTGTTCATTCTGTAACTCAGGTTGCTTAGCTTGTTCAGCGGCTTTTTTTTGCATTACACGATGGTTATTATCGGTGTTCATTACAGCTTCGTAAACAGCAAGGGTATAACCACCATGGCGTTCTATGGCTTGTTCAAATACCGCAATAGCGGTTTCATCCATAAAGTGTTGTTTGCCTTCATACTCATAAGGTTTAACTTGGCCTGTTACTTGGCCGCGTAAATCAATAAAACGGGCGATAGGTTGCGACAAGCGCGACATTTCCATCTTGATCAAGAACTGCTCAGGTTTTGTTAAACCCGCTGTCTTCGATTTAAAGATCGTGTCAAATTTGGCATTACCTAAATATGATTTAAGCTCATCAACTAAACTTTCATATTTAAGCAGAGTGTCTTCAGTCATTTATAAAACCATCACCGTCTATTCTAAAAAGTTGGTATACTGCACATGTATTTACACACTCACTTGGTTGCTGGTTTGCAGCATGTGCGGTGTAATGAGTTACCATCTTTAATTTTTATTATTATGAGATTGCCAAATAAATGGCTCATTACTTTAGTTTATTAATCAAAAAAGCCCAAGCTAAAAAGATTAAGCAAAAAATATGCCCTAAAGTAAAAGTGATAAACCTTGCTTTTTTATATATCTCGATTGTGGCGTTGAATTGCCTTATTGGCAAGGTCAATATTCAGCGCACGATAACGTAACAATAAATTAAAGATCATCCTAGTATGGACATAAATGATTTCAAAATGACGAAGGTAGGCAAAAGTTAATGGCAAAAGCGGCAAAAATAGAGTTTGTTTGCACCGAATGCGGAATGAACTACCAACGCTGGCAAGGACAGTGTCGCTGCGGCGCATGGAATACCTTAGCCGAATTTAAGCCCTCAGCAGGGCAAACTAAAAAAGCAGCAACGCGCAGCGTTGTTGGCGGCTATGCTGGTGGCGTTGGCGGTGGCTCGAAAAAAATTAATGACATCGCAACCACCGAAGCCGAAAAGCAACTAACCGGTATTGGTGAACTTGACCGAGTATTATCAGGTGGCGTAACCACAGGTTCTGTGAATATTATTTCAGGCGATCCCGGAGCAGGTAAAACGACTTTATTATCGGATTTAGTCGCGCGCATGTCACAGCGTATGCCATCACTTTACTGCACCGCAGAAGAGTCGTTATCGCAATTTAAAAATCGTGTTAATCGCTTAAAACTCGATTACAACCCAGACGAACTGTATTTGTTATCAGAAACCAGTGTTGAAACCATTATCGACGAGCTTGAAAAAAATAACATCAAGTTTGCAGTAATCGATTCTATTCAAGCGGTTGTTACTGATACCGCAAACGGCAGCCCAGGTTCACCGTCACAAGTTAAAAGTGCCGCGCAAGCGCTTACACAGTACTGTAAGCAAAACGACGTCACTATGTTTATTATTGCCCACGTAAATAAAAATAATGAAATAGCGGGGCCGCAAACCTTAGTGCATATTGTTGATGCGTTATTACATATCGACACTAACGATGGGCAAATACGTACCTTGCGCGCCAATAAAAACCGCTTTGGTGACATTGATACTGTAGGCATTTTTAGAATGTGCGAACGCGGTATGCTAAGTGTTGATAACCCCAGTGAAATATTTTTATCGGGATCAAGTACCGACTCACCCGGTTCAACCATTACTTGCATTCGAAAAGGTAACCGCAACTTGTTGCTCGAAATACAATGTTTAACTACCGAAACCGAGGCGGAGTTTCCACAGCGAGTGTGCGTAGGTTTAAATATGAACCGAATAAAAATGCTCACTGGTATTTTACGCAAGCACACTAAAACCAAAATCTTTCATGATACGTTTTTTAATATTGTTGGCGGGCTGAGAATTGATGAAACCGAAACCTGTATCGATTTAGCCTTAGTGACTGCCTTACTCAGTAGCTTAAATGAGTTTGTTGTACCGCGTACCACCTGCATAATGGGCGAGCTGAGTTTAAACGGTGACGTACGGCCAATCGACAGTGGCGTGCCACGCGTTAAAGAAGCTGCCCAACATGGTTTTACCGAAATATTTATTCCATTTCGTAATTACCATAAATCAATGGAAGGGTTAGGCGCTAAGATAACCCCAGTTAAAACAGTGCATGAACTGCTAAGTTTAATTAATTAGCCACGCTCAAAAAAGTGCAAATCAATTTGCACTTACTTATGCTAGGCCTTATCAAAGGTATTATTGAATGATACGCTTAGCAAAATCTTAAGTCTAAAGCCGTTAGAGACTAAGCTAAATAACAACGGTGATAATAGAAATCGTAATAAGGAAATAGAATGAAAAAACTCGCAATTGTTGCTGTTGTTGTCGCTGCGGCTATCGGTGGTGTTAGCTATGCAAATCATGCACTGACTCAAGAAGTTAAAGTAGAAGTTGATCGTCAGCTTGCATTAATGAGCCAGCAAATGGGTGTAACAGCCAGTTATGAAGATATTTCGGCCAGCGTGCTTGGGCAAAGTGTTGAAATATCAAATATGCAAATCACTGGTTTTGATCAGCAGCCGGTTGCTAATATTGCGAGCATTGAAGTGGCGGGATACGAAGTAGATAAAATTGCTCCTCGTACCGAGTTGAGCATAAAAAACTTTACCTTCAGTGAGCATTTTTTAGCGCAGTTACCACCAGACGCTAACAATAAACTCGCTGCTGCTAGCTATGATCTCCATACATTGATGAACTATGATGAAAAATCAGGTGATAGTGATATCGACTTTGCGCTTAATGCTAAAAATATTGTAGGCCTTAATTTTAACCTCGGTCTAGCAAAATCAACCGCATTGATGAATGCTTCATTGGCGCTGAGCAAAATGCAGCAACAACTAGGTAGTCAACAGCCGACTTTAGAGCAGCAATTACAGCAACAAACCTTACTAATGGAGGCGCTTGCAGAGCTTGAACCACGCAGCATCGAAATTGCCCTCAATAACGAAGGTGAATTTAAAGCACTCGTCGAACAAACGCTTGAAAAGCAAGGTATGACGCTGGAGCAAATGCAGCAAATGGTCAATATGCAGCTACAACAAGCGCCAGTCAGCGAGGAACTGAGTGATGCGATTAAAAACTTCACGCAAGGCTTAAGCTCATTAACCGTGTCAGCAAGCTTGCCAGAAGGGCAAACCATGACCGAAATTAACCAACAGATCTTCACCCTAATGGGGCAACCAGAAGAATTGGCAGAGTTTATAAATTTAAAAGCGAAGGGCGAATAGCTCTTAGAGCTATAAGTTGTAAGCCTTAAGCGGTAAGTTTAAGACAAAATACAGTTTTGAGTTATTTTAAAGCGCGAGTTAATCTCGCGCTTTTTTATGGGCGATTCGGGTGAGGGACTAGGATTTAGGCGCTAGGAACTAGGAAAAACCAAAGCAGGTCGGCGTAAAATTTATTATCGTAGGTTGTGGTTCAGAGCAACGAAACCCAACGGTGAAAATTAAAGTTTAGAGATTGTTTCAAGTGGGAAACTGACGTTGATATAGATTTAGGATAATAACTCATTGAATAATCAAGCTGTTGTTTGCTCCCATATTCAGGAAAATGAGCGACACGCGTATCTTTATCTGCTTTATTTTCCTGTATTCATAAACAGTTTTGATTTTTTTTAACAACTCGCGGGTTTATTTCTTGTAATTTACAATAACAAAATAACAACAAAGATAAATCCCTTGATTTACATTTAGATACAGAGTTAGACTGAAAATATTAAAAAACTCAAAGGATTTTCTGTCTGCAACTTGTGGGTTTAGATCCTTTGAATAAGCTGTTAGAGCATACGAGAATGTATATCGAGAAGTTGTCGGGTAGGTTTCCGGGCCATCTAGAAGAAGACATAAAAGTTATTGAGGACACTCTCGATCTTGGCTCGAAGCATAAGTCATACGAGCCATTCGAGATAACCTTCGAAACGAATACTTTGACTATACCGACGAGAATTTATGCAGATGCAGGCCAGCTCGGTATGCTTAAGAAATTATCACCTATTCAAAAGGAGATGGTTTTCTGTTTGTTTTCTCGACATCATGATGGCTTTGTGAGGGAAAGGTGTTTGAAAGAGTTTATAACTTCAAACAGTTCGTTTACAGCACCTTATATACTTCAGCTTTTGGGTGAGTACGTAATTGAGATTATCGAGGTTATTTACGAAAGTCGAGGTGAAATCAACAAAGCAAACTTAGTCGCCTATATCTCTGAGAATCCCAATCATTATGAGAAAACTAGGCAGAGGGTATATAGCTACTGGGACTGTTACTATCGCAGAGCATATCCGAAGTACAAAAGAGGCGTAGCTCCAAAAGGTGAAAGTTACTTAGATTACCCAGGCATTAAAACGGTTAAATATATCAATGCATTACTATCTAGCCACAAGCTCTAACAAGGCGCTGCTGCCGGACAATTTTTCGCTGCGCTTCAAAATTGCCGCAGAGCGCGGCGTTAGCTTTGCGGAGGCATTATCGACACTTTTATTTTTGTGATTGGTTCCGTACTGTTCTTTGTATTGGTCATAAAGTTGGAATCTATGATCCCTATTAACTTTTTGGATAAAGTAGAAAGAACGTTTAACGATTTAGGGACAAACGTGCAGGTAAGAACAAATTCTTACTCCCGTTTTTATAACACCAAAGGACGATTGATAAAAAAGTCGGATATATCAAAAATTCAAATAGCTGGTTGTCTTACACTTTTTACGTTATCAGATAACGCAATAGATATTACAGTTCACCCAGCCAATAGAGATATCGTGTTTGAAAAAGCAAAAAGTATATTTACAGAGGCTCAAATTGTTGAAATTGATATACAAAGCTAACAAGCCAAGCCAGCGGAAAACCACTCACTGGCTGCGCCAAAGCGTTCGCGTTTTCCGCTGCTTGGGGCGTTAAGTGTCACAAACATGTATAGCTTCGAAGATATAAAGAAACGATCTGAGTCAGAGGATGAGCTTGTAGTTGGCTACAATGATGCCAAGGAACTACTTTATCTTTTTGAGCAAAGTAATACGCAAGTACTCGGATGGGAAGGATGGCTAAAATATGAGGACGGTAATGTTGGCCTCTCCCAAAGGTATCAGGGCACAGCTGATCTGAAAGATATGCCAAACAAATCGGCAATAGCAATTATAAAAAGTACTATTATGCAGGCCCACACAGAGTGGGAGGAAAACCCGGAGGTAAGTAATGCGAGCTTACTATTCTGCATTACCACCAACACTTAACAAATTGCTCCATTTGACGCAGCGGTCTACGTTCCTTTTTGTGCATTCGCTTCGCTCATTGTTGCACAAAAATCCACTACAACCGCTGCGCAAATGAGCAAGGCGTTATACAACTTAGGAAACTGCATTTGCTGAATATTTCGTTAAAACTGTTTTTAGTTGGCTTGCTGCTAAATCCTTTTCTTATCAATCTTATTGGGTTTATCAATCCATTTTGGGCTGCTTTAGTTTTGGAAGAACCAGAAAAGAGCCGAGACATCCTTCATGCATTTCAGCCGTATGTCCCATTTGTTTCTATTATTTACGTAGCCGCCTTGTTTTATCTGGCTAAAATTGAAAAGCGGATATGGTTAAAGGTAGTTTGTGTAATTTGTTCAACTCTCTATATTGGCTCATCAATTTATGGTTTGCTACCTGACGAAGGTGTACTTTATACCATTACAACTACTATATATTTCTCTATGGAAACTTCGTTACTTTTCATCGCTGGGTTAATATTAATTAGACAATCTTCTGCATCACAAAGTGGTGAAATCGTTGTATAACAAGTTAAATCATCGGAAAATCCCTCGCAGGCCAAACAACGGCCTGTACGCTCGGACTTTCCGCTGTTTAAAGCGTTATGTTTCTGAGAGAGTGTAGAGTTAATGTGTAACAATAAAAAGCTGATTTCATTACTCATCTTCATAATGCTAGTTAACTTCAATGTTGCTAATGTTACTGCTAGTGGGATAGAGAGTCTTCAGCTCATCCAAATACTAAAAGATGATGTTAACGATGTTGATGGTTTGGGTAACCCCAGAAGCGTTAAAGTTCTTTCAGATAATTCTAAGGTTTTTGTGTCCAGTGGAGACGATAATGCTTTCGCTGTTTTCAATTTGGACAAGGATTTTAAATTGACTTTCAGTCAAGTGTTTGAAAATTCCTCTACCAATATAAATGGTTTAGAAGGTGCTTCTGGTGTTACCTATTTTGATCGTGGTAATCAAGTAGTTGTTACTGGCTTCTATGATGGTGCCTTAAGCAGATTTTCTCAAAATAATAGTAGTTACCGTTTTAGCCAATTTATCAGTGACGGTCTAAGTTATGACAGAGTATTTGATAGTGATGTGCCAGTGGGTGAATTGGATAACCTTGGTCTTCTAGGTGCTTGGGATATCGTCAAGACTAGCAACGAAAAGCAACTCTTTGTTGCAAGTTATATGAGCAATGCCATCTCCATTTTAGATATAATGGTGGATAAAAAGGTTACTTTTAATCGAGTAATAAAAGACGCCAGACCGCTTGACAATAACTTGGGGAAACCTATTGCTGTAGCTTTATCTCCATTAAATAATGAATTATATGTTCTAGGTTTTGATGGTCATCAATTAACTATTTTTGATAGAGATGACAAAGGTGACTTATTGGTAAAACAAGTATTAAAAAATGGCGTTGCGGGTGTGGAGAAATTTATTAATCCACAAAAAATTGTTGTTTCACCAAATGGAGAGTTTTTGTATGTCGCTTGCGCAGGAAGTGATTCTCTTGTTGTTTTTCATAAACTAGATACTGGACAATATACATTTTTGCAGGCAATAGATCATTTAGATGTTGGCGGTTCCGGTCTAGAGGGAGCAAGTAGCTTAGCGATATCGTCTGACGGCTCAAAAGTTTATGCAGCCGGGGAGTCGGGTGTCGGTCTATATTTATTTAGTGCGGGAGTTGATGGACGACTTAGCTATAAGAATAAGCTATTAAGTGTTCATGATAATGAATTAAAGAGGATTTCATCCCTTACTCTTACCGAAGATAATCAACATCTATTGGTTGCGACAGGTAAAGGTAATTCGCTATTCATCTTTAAAATAAAGACCATTTAAATGTCACGAAACATAATCGGGTAGCCGGAGGTCTCTAACCTCCAGCCCCCACACCACCCATCATGCGCTTTTTATTAGCAGGAAGTGCAATGGGCGGTTCATCTCCCGTAATGAATATTGATCCAAATATCTCTCAATGACACTAACCCTTGTGAAGCTAAGTAATCATTGCTTAATGCAATGTTAATCCCTTTTGTTTTTGAGCTTCTACAAGGACCTTCGCTTCCAAGCGCCTACTTTTGGTACTGGTGATACCACATGCAATGGCGAGTCGTTCGCTAACACCCAATTTCATTAAACTGCGTACTTTAGTGCGTGCTATTCCTTATAAATAGTGCCATTGTCGCCAGTAGCACATTTTTATCCTACGGCGGATCCAGAGATCTAAATCCACCGTTAGCTATAATAATCAAAGTCAAAATAGACAGCCCAATGGGGCGACGGCAGCTTTTTATTGAAGGAATGGCAAACGACTAGGCTGTATAGAGCCTGCATTCCTTTAAATAAACAGCGGAATATTACAGTCAATAAAGGCATGAACAAACTGACCTTACGCGGTCAAATGAAAGTGAATGCTTTCACTTCATACTGCGGCAACTATATTGCTTAGTTCATAATATAGAAAAGCTGCAAAACAGGACGCATTAATAAAGATAAGCTGCTACCTCTCCAAATAAGCCACTTAAACACCTGCAATCCCTTCCAAAACGCCCATTAAAGCAACAGCAAATCCTCTTTTTATATTTTACGTAAAAGTCAGTTGTCGATTGAATCAAAATAGGAACTCAGCTATGGTTAATGCATCAATAAAAATAAATTAAAAACGAGTTATTCTACAGGCTCGTTAGTTGCACTGGAAAATTATGAGTACAGCTGGAATTATCATTTTTGTGTTCCTACTTATCACATTTATCTTCACTTTTAGAAATTTCGTCATTTTCATAACAGCTTTTTGGCGTGGTAAATTTAAATTAAAAGAGTGTAATTGCTGGTTGTTGGGTTTTATTATTTTTGTATTAACTTTTAGTGTCACAACGCATTTTCATGAAGAGTTAGGTATAAAGAAAACTTGTGCACAAAATGCTGCAACTTGCTGAGTGGGTGCAACTTAACACATATGAGCCTTAACTCGGTCAATAGGCACTAGTATTCTTTTTGACCGTTTTATACAGTGACGGTCAATTCTAAATCAACTCTAATTCAATAAGCAAATTCGTTTACTTCGTTTGTCGATGTGGCTGTTAAGCAAGTAGCTTAAGGCAAATACATATAAGGTGCGTTACTCAGTAATCGATTATTGCAATCTCATTGCAGCCTACTTTTTTGCATATCTTTATGGGTTTTTACAAACATTACATAAAAGCTAGATACAAAAAAGCCCGCATATTTTATGTATCTGCGGGCTTTTTTATCAGCTCAAATAGACACTGATTCGTTGCAGTTTACTAAAATGTATAACTTGCGCCGATAAAGTATTGTGTACCGGTATGGCTGTATTCTCTCGTTAAGTTGAGATCTCCGTCTCCGGTACCATATATACGTTCAACTTCGTCTGTTAAATTAATAATTTCCAGTGAAAGCGAAATGTTTTCATTCACATTATAAAATGCAGATACGTCTACATGAGTCGGACCAAACTTACGCTCTTGAGCATGGCCGTTTCCGGCTGGCTCTTGAAGTAGGTAATCATCGCGTTTGTTTAGTGATATACGAGCGCCATAGTTTTCTTCATCATAATACAATGTTGCATTATAAGAATTGGGTGACAAGCCTGTAGAGTCTTGTGCGCTTACATGTGTGAAGTTAGCAACCACACCAAAGTTAGACAGCCAACCGTCTAAAAAGATAAAGGGTTGTTGATACATCAGCTCATAACCAGTCACGCTATAGCCGTCGTTATTATTGACTGGTATGCGGTGTGTATAGGTTTGCGATGCGGGGTCACCTAGGGGGGCTGTGGCTATATACTGAGGATCAGCGTAAATAGATGGCCAAAACTCTTCGTCTACCAGTTTTTCTACTTCTTCAGTATCAAGAGAGGTCACTATGTCTTTATTAAAAACATTAAAAGCAACAACAGCTTCTTCTGCGAAATACCATTCAACACTCAGGTCAACATCATTTGATTCATAAGGGTTCAGTCCAGGATTACCTAAGTTACCTACAGTAAAAGTCGTATACCCAAACTGCGGTGAAGCAATATTTAAACTACCTAGACTTGGGCGAGTCATGCTGCGAGCATAAGCAAAACGAGTCACTATATCATCGGTGACTTCAAGTGCTAAATTCATCGATGGTAAGAAGTTATTGTAATCGCGCGTAACCGACAAAGGACTATTGTTTATAATGGCTTCAGAAGTGACCTCAGTGTTGACATAGCGCACGCCAAAGTTAGTACGAAGATACATGTCACCAATTTCATGATCACTGTTTAATTCAAGGTAAAGGGCTTGTGTTTTCTCACCTACCACCCAGCCTTGAGCTGCATTATTGGTATAATTATGAGTAAGAATACCGTCGGCCTCTAGCTTATCAAAGTCAGCAACAAGAAAAGGAGCCAAAGTAGCGCCATCTAAGCCTTTACCAAAATCCGAATACGGAAATGGGGTTGTATATTTTGAAGGATCAAAGGGAGTAAAGTCACCATCTGCCGTTCGATATTCTACTTCTCTGTCATTAAAGGCAAGTCCGGTTTTTATATCAAAGCTATCTCCGGCATAAGCGAGATCCAGTTTCACTGTGGTATTTGATTTTTTAACATCGTCACTACGATTAGAGGCATTGACTGCATCAAGGTAGTTATTAGGATCGGTCGTATCGTAATCGCCATAATCTACTGTCGCTGCATTTCCACTGCTGTAATCATAGGAGTAGAAGTGGGGAACCGATCGGTAGTAATAACGAATTTCCTCTCTGTCAGCGTCGTTTTTAGCCATACCAGCCATAAGGTCAAGCGACCAGCGATCATTAAGTTGAATATCGCCAGATAATACATACTGGTCAAATATCGAATCGGACACCTGGTATCGGCTTTCGTACCATGAGGTGACATTTTCAAAACTGCCAGCAATAAGGACTTTACCCGACTCATCGACCGTAAACGAAACGGGGCTTTGACCTTGGAAATCACCCGGAGCACCACGATTAACTAGCCACTCCATAGAGTTGTAGTTTCTGCGATCATTTTCTAACTCAGAATGCAATATATCCAATGTGAATAACATGTCGTCATTAGGCTTATATTGCAAAGAACCGGTAACCCCAATACGTTTTTGCTCATTCCCGAAAAAATCAGCCCGCGGTAACCGAGGTACCCATAAACAGGATATAGCTTCTTCAGCACCACAGTAATTACTAGGCGTTCCGTTGATGGTCGATAGCCCAGAAGTGTCACCCCATGTGCCATTACCAATTCGATTTGTTGGCTCCCAGCGCACGCTGCCAAAGCCTTCTTGACGCACACTTCTATCTGATACTGCGACCGAAAAAAGTGCACCAAAGGTATTATCAGCAAATGTATTACTGGCTAAGAAAGCAAACCTAGGGTCAACTTCACTGGTTAAATCATTATAGCCACCTTTAAGTGACAGGGTCGAATTGAAGCCGGGGTTATCAAAAGGGCGTGCAGAGTACATATCGACTGTACCAGCAATACCACCTTCTTCAATCGAGGCTGTTTGCGTTTTTTGAATATCTATACGGTTGAAAAGCTCTGATGCAAATACATGGAAGTCAAAGGCTCGACTATTGTTAACAGTTACGCCGCCAGAATCGAGACCATCACTTCCTGCGGGTACTTCCATACCGTTAAGCGTAGTTCGGGTAAAACCCGGGCTAAAACCTCGTAGAACAATATTACGACCTTCACCACCTTCGCGCGATATTGCCACTCCAGGAACTCGCTGAATGGCTTCTGCCACATTCAAGTCTGGAAACTTACCAATATCTTCAGCCATAATTGACTCACGAGTATTAGCTGCATCTCGTTTGGCTTCTAAGGCTTTAATTAAAGAACCACGAAAGCCTTTTACTTCAATGACCTCAACATCCTCAGATGCTGCTGGTTGAGATTCTTGAGCGTTACTAAAGAATGAACTTACGGTAAGGGCGGCAAGCACGTTAGTAGCAATTAAGCTTTTTATAAATGTGTGTGTTAGTTTCATTATTGCTTCCTTGGAACAAAGAAAGATTAAATTGCGCACTATTTGATAAGGTAGCGCGTTAAATTAAAAGTAGAGATGCTGTTACTTTGTTTACATAAGTTACCACTAATAAAATTTATTTTTATCAGATTGCCACCGGTGGCAGTTTGGTGTCAAGTTGTTTGTTAATATAATGTATGATTTGTATCGTTAGATCTGCGAGCTTTATTTTTGTAAAAAATAACACGCTGATTTTTTTAGGGAATGATATTTAAATAAATTTGCCACCGGTAGCATAGTTTGTTAGAAATAAGTATTGAAGAAGATTTTTTGGATAAATACCAGTCCAATTAGTTGGAATTGCGTTACATGCTAACTTCGTTCACAGATAATCAGCTATGTTGCAAACTGTGACTGCTATGTAAAAGTTATGGCTACAGGTGTTCAGTTGCTGTCCCCATAAGATGAGAGCGATTGTGATATCAATAATAAAAGGGTGGTTACGACAGTGATTACAAAAAACAAAAGAACAAGTCCTTTAGCGCTTTTAATTACATTGTTTCTTGTATCATTTGGGGCGCGATCGGTAGTGGCTCAAGAGTACGCCACAAAGATGGTAGTCTCCAAAGATGGTACGGGCGATTTTACTTCCATTCAGGCAGCAATCAATGCAAGTAAAACTTACCCTTGGCATGACATAAGTATTTTCGTTAAAAATGGCGTTTATGCAGAAAAGGTAGAAGTTTACTCATGGAATACACGAATAAAACTAATAGGTGAAAGTAAAGAAAATACAATTATTACCTATGACGACCATTTTAATAAGATAAATTTAGGTCGAAATAGTACCTTTCACACATATACATTAATGGTGCGAGGGAATGACTTTAGCGCCCAAAATTTGACTATTATTAATAGTGCAGGCGCGGTTGGGCAGGCTGTTGCTTTGCATATCGAGGCTGATCGAGTAAGCATAAATAACGTAGCTATCAAAGGCCATCAAGATTCCTTGTACCTAGCTGGCGAAGGGTTTCGCTCGTATTTCAAAGATTGTTATATCGAAGGCACCACAGACTTTATTTTTGGTGAAGGCACAGCAATGTTCGAAGACTGTGAAGTTAAGTCACTCAGTAACTCTTATATTACAGCTGCTTCTACCCCTAAAAATCAGGCGTTTGGATTTGTGTTTAATCGTGTGAAGTTAACTGCCAGTGCTGCTGTTGATAAAGTTTATCTTGGCCGTCCTTGGAGACACCACGCTAAAACTGTGTTTATTAACTCTGACTTAGGTCAGCATATTGCTCCTGAAGGTTGGCAAAATTGGGGGGATGTTAGTAAACAGGAAACCGTTTTTTATGCTGAGTTTAATAACTCAGGGCTGGGAACTAATAGTATTAAGCGAGTGGCTTGGGCGCATCAACTGAGTCAAGTCGAAGCGCAAGACTACACCATTAAAAACGTGATGCGTGGCTGGCAGCCAAATATAGTTAGTAAAAAATGATCTTACTTACTCGCCACAGGCCTACTTTAAACATGCTATTTTTACTATGTAAGGAAAACTTCACATGCAGTTACATGGTCGGTTAAAAACAATAAGCGGTACTATTCAGGGCTTATTATTTTTCTTTGGACTTATATGTCAAAGCTTATCTGCGAATGAACTCGTATCACCACGAGTTGATGCAATTGTTGATAAAAACAATGAACACGCTTTTGCCACCATTGCACAAGCTATTGAGCAAGCACCTAATAATTTATCTCAGCCCTATATTATTAAAATAGTCTCTGGTGACTATTATGAAAAACTCGTTATTAACAAACCTTTTATTACGTTATCAGGTGCAGGGGCTGATACTACTCGATTATATTTTGATGACTATTCAGGAAAAGCAACAGTAAATGGTGGCAACCTAGGAACATCAAACTCAGCCACGTTAACTATTAAATCACCCAATTTTAGTGTTGAAAACTTGCATATTGAGAACACCTTTGACTTTGCGTATTACGATGCGCTGAGTAACGAGGATCCAAAACGTGTATCAGGTCTACAAGCAGTGGCTGTATTGACCGACTATGGTAGTGATAAAGCATTGTTTAATCATGTAAAAATCAGTGGATATCAAGATACTCTTTACACGAAAGCAGGGAGATCTTTATTTATCAATAATACCATAAGTGGTCATGTTGACTTTATTTTTGGGGGCGGAGCCGCCGTTTTTTATAAGTCGAACATAGTGACTCGGGCTAGACCTAACAAACAGTTACCGATAGGTTTTATTACTGCACCAAGTACTAATATTGAGCAAGCATTTGGTCTGGTTTTTATTGATTGTGCTCTTAGCGCAGAGGAAGGCGTGCAAGACAATAGTATGGGGTTAGGAAGACCTTGGCATCCTACAACTACATTCCCTGATGGAAGGTATGCAGATCCTAATGCAATAGGACAAACAGTATTTATAGATACTTGGATGGGAGCGCATATTCAACAAGAAGCTTGGCATCCAATGGAAGGAACAGCTAGAGCCGGTGGGAAAAAGGTGTTTCGTGCAGAAGATGCTCGTTTTTTTGAGTACAATTCTTCCGGTCCTGGGGCATTTATAACAACGAATAGAAGACAGCTAAATGAGAGTAAAGCAGCATCTTTTACTTGGGAAAATATCTTGGGTAAATGGTATCAATCTCCCCGTATTCAACAAGCAATACAGCAGGTATCGACGCGTGAGGTTGTCAGTTCACTCAGTGGTGAAATGGCTGAGTACACCATTGAAAGTGAGTATCGAAAAAACAAGAAACAGTTTCCTTTTATTAGTCCGATAAACAAACCGGAAAATATCGAGCAAACAGCACAGTCCATCAGCGAACATTACAACTTAGCTTACAAAACGGTGGATGGCTCAACGCTGCACCTTGACTTATTTTATCCTAATAAAGCAGAGCAGGCTAAACCGTTGGTCGTAATGATCCATGGCGGCGGATGGAGGACTGGTAACAAGTCTCATCAAACGCCAACGGCACGCTGGTTAGCTGGCCAAGGTTTTGTGGCGGTAAGTGTCGAATATAGAACCTCTAAAATGGCGCTCTATCCAGCTGCAATGGCAGATATCAACGATGCGATTAAGTGGCTAAAACAACATCATAAATTATATATGATAGATACCAAAAAAATCGCGGTGTTAGGGGCGTCTTCTGGTGCTCATATGGCCACGTTATTCGGGGCCATGAGTACCAATCACGATACAAAATCGCCTTACGAAGCAGTGCAAGCAATCGTGAACATTGACGGCGTGGCTGATTTAACCTCAACAGCGGCGAGGATGTTTGAAGATAAACCTGGAAAGATTTCTTATGCAGCGCTTTGGTTAGGTGGGCGTTATGCACAAGAGCCAAAACGTTGGCATGCGGTTTCGCCGGTAGAATATTTAAGTAAACATACTCCAGCAACATTATTTATTAACTCTTCCCATGACCGTTTTCATGTTGGCAGAGATGCTTTTGTAGCGCAGCTAATTAAAAACAACGTCCATCAACAAGTGTATACCATACCCGATACACCGCACACCTTTTGGCTATTTCACCCTTGGGTAGACGAAATGCGCAGCGTACTTGCGTCGTTTCTCAATAAGGTTTTGGTAGAGGAAAACCCTCGCTAACGCCTCTATTGAGGAATTTAGTAATAGAGAAATCTTTGACCGAGTTGTGAAAATATTCTTAAAAGCGAGCCGTTATAGCAAATACAGTAAGATGTAACTTAAGTGAAACTTGTTTAATACAGACAATAAAACTGGCAATATTTCATCGGCTAAGGTTGAAAAAAGTATTATTCTTCATCCAAATAAAAGCCGTGCTTGATTTAACAAGCACGGCTTTTATTTTTTGACCAGCTGACAGCTGTTAGTGAAGAATACGTGCTCTGATCGTGCCTTCTACTGCACTTAGTTCTTTTAGTGCAATTTCAGAGTGGTCGGTATCTACGTCTATTACTACGTAACCAATCGCTTCGTCTGTTTGCAAGTATTGCGCGGCGATGTTGATGCCGTGCTGGGCAAACGCTTGGTTAATTTGGGTTAACACACCTGGGCGGTTGTGGTGTACGTGTAATAAACGGCTACGGTTAGCAAGCTCTGGCAGTGATACTTCAGGGAAATTAACAGCAGTTATAGTTGAGCCGTTATCTGAGTATTTTGCTAGTTTACCCGCTACTTCAATACCAATGTTTTCTTGCGCTTCTTGAGTTGAACCACCAATGTGTGGTGTTAAAATTACGTTGTCGAATTCGCGTAGTGGCGATACAAATTCTTCATCGTTTGATTTTGGCTCAACTGGGAATACGTCGATGGCAGCGCCGCTGATTTTTTTATCACGAAGTGCTTCTGCTAGGGCGTCAATATCAACTACAGTGCCGCGTGAGGCGTTGATCAAAATTGAACCTTGCTTCATCACTGAAATTTCCGCGCTACCAATCAGGTTTTTAGTCTGCGGTGTTTCAGGTACGTGTAAGCTAATAACATCAGCGCGTTGCAGTAGCTGCGTTAGGTTATGTACTTGTGTGGCATTACCTAGGGTTAGCTTGTCTTCAATATCGTAAAATTCAACGTTCATACCGATATTTTCAGCCATGATACCTAGCTGCGTACCAATGTGGCCATAACCAATAATACCTAGAGTTTTACCACGGGCTTCAAATGAGCCATTGGCGGTTTTTAACCAGCCGCCACGGTGGGCAATGGCATTACGCTCTGGAATACCACGGAACAATAGTAAAATTTCACCAAGTACTAACTCAGCAACAGAGCGGGTATTAGAAAACGGTGCGTTGAATACTGCAATACCGCGCTTGCGGGCGGCACTTAAATCAACTTGGTTAGTGCCGATACAAAAACAACCAACGGCAACCAGTTTTTCTGCCGCTTCAAGTACAGCTTCAGAAATATGAGTACGAGAACGAAGGCCTACAAAATGCACATCTTTAATGCGCTCAATTAGTTCGTCCTCAGGCAATGAGGTTTTTACATAATCAATATTGCTGTAGCCGTTACGTTTTAGCGTTTCTACAGCGCTTTGATGTACACCTTCAAGCAAAAGAATTTTAATTTTGTCTTTTGCCAACGATACCTTACTCATATCCTCATCCTATTTATCTAATTTGCGGCCCATTTTTGGTACCGATAATCACTTTATCTGCGCCACGCTGGGCAAATAAGCCGTTGGTTACTACGCCAACAATTTGATTAATTGTCAGCTCTAAATCTTTTGCTTGGCTGATCGACAAGTTATGTACGTCTAAAATAACGTTACCATTATCTGTTACCACGCCATGGCGATAAACTGGATCGCCGCCTAGTTTAAGCAGTTCACGAGCAACATAACTGCGTGCCATTGGAATAACTTCTACCGGCAGTGGAAATTCACCCAAGGTGTCCACTATTTTTGTTTCATCAACAATACATATAAACTGTTTTGCTACAGCTGCGACTATTTTTTCGCGGGTTAGTGCTGCGCCACCGCCTTTGATCATTTCGTTCAGCGCATTTATTTCATCTGCGCCATCAACGTACACGTCAAGGGCATCAACATCATTGAGTTCAAATACTTCAAGACCGAGTGCTTTTAGTTTTTCGGTTGAAGCGTCAGAACTTGATACCACACCGCGTATGGTGTCTTTTACTGAGCCTAATGCATCAATAAAATGGTTTACAGTTGAGCCTGTGCCAACACCCACAATGGTGTCTTTTTTTACAAATTCGAGTGCAGCCCAAGCAGCTGCTTTTTTTAATTCATCTTGTGTCATGATTATGTGCTCAATAGGTGAGAGGGGTTGCCATTAGTATATAAATAAATTGCTTACCAATGGTAGATTTTCTGTGGTGTGATTATGTAATTTAATGGTACATCCCACGATTCAACCGGTAAACTTGGAACATGTTGGCATTGATGTGCAAGGCCAATCAGTTGTGGTTTTTGCCAGTTTTCTTTTTCGTAGCACGCCAAAGTTTTATCATAAAAGCCACCCCCCATCCCTAAACGGTTACCGTTATCATCAAATGCAACTAATGGCATTAGCAGATAATCAAGCTCCGCTAGTGGGCATATCTGACTACAATTTAACTTAGGCTCCAAGATACCATAGCGATTTGCCCTCATGGGTGAATTTTCTTCATAGCGCTGGAAGTATAAAGTAGTGCCGTTAAATGGGTGGATTACAGGTAGGTAAAGGGCGTGGTTTTTAGTCCAAAGATCTTTTATTAACAATGAGGTATCTAGTTCTGCGTCATTGCTAAAATAAATGCCAATATGGGCATTTTCAATAGTTTTTTGCTGTTTTAAGTGTTGAGTAAAATTCACTTTAAGCGATTCTGCGGCAATTTTTTGCTCGAATTTTGACAGTGAGTTACGTGCTTTACGGATTTGTTGGCGGATCAGTGCTCTTTTTTCGCTCATATTTATTTTTGCTTTATCTGTTAATTATCCATAAAACTGAATAAATCAGGGAATGCAAACGACAATCCTAGTACTACAAGCAAGACAACAACCATAGCTATAAGTGAATACAGCAGCATGTTACTGCGTTTTTTGATCGGCGTTGTCAGCTCTTCATCTAGCAATAGGTCGTCAGTTTGCCACTCGTCGCCTTCATCAGGATCTGGTTGTTGGGTTGTGGCTGGTAAGCGTTGCTCTAGGTCGTCGAGTTTTTCTTCGATGCGAATTAAACTACTGGTGATGTAATCAAGGGCGTTAAAAATACGCTCATCTCGCTGGTTGGTTGTATCGCTGCTACTTACCGCTGGTGTGTTGTTGGTTATTGGTTGCAGTTTACTTTTGATGCCTACGCTGGCAAGTAGCTTTGCTTGCTTGAGTGCTTTTTCTTTTTCACAAGGCGCAAATAGGGGTTTGTTTTCAAAAAATGCAGCTACTTTACTTTCAGGGGCTTTGAGCTTTACAGCCAGTTGTTTAATTGCATTCGATTGCTCAATATCTTGAGCTAGACCTGCATACATAACACGGAAGTTTTCAGTCATCTGTGTTTTCCAAAAACGTAAAATCAATAGTTTGAGTATATCCGAATTATCGATAAACAAAAGCCCGTAAAAACGGGCTTTTTTAATCCAGTGGTTTTAAGCGCTGTTTAATACTTCGCAGCTTCACCTTCTTTTGGTAGTGACTGTAAAATAAAATCACGTAAATCGTTATTTGATGTTTCTAAATCTGCATGGCGTAAATACATCATGTGGCCACTGCGGTAGCCTTTAAAGCTTAGGCGATCACGCATTTTACTACTTGGATCTAGTTGCCATAAAGTGTATTTAGCATCAAAGTAGTTAGTGGCACCATCATAGTATCCTGATTGGATCATCACATTGAGGTATGGGTTTTGCGCCATTGCTAAACGCAGATTTTCACCAGTGTTATTATTGCTGCGATCCCACGGGTGTACATTACCAAACAGGTTATATTTTACGTCAGTTTTATAGTTAAGCTCTTCACGTAAGTAGTGATTGATGGCTGGTGTAAATGAATGCAACCATGATGTTAGCTCAGCCCAGTAGTCTGGAGATTCGCCAGCGTCACGCTTGTCCATGCCTAAATAACGCGAATCTAGACGGCCTAACGTTTGACCGCGCTCACGTAGTAGTTCTTTCCAAAAGAAGTTGGTAGGAATATCAAGGTTGTTTTGCGCAACAAACTTTTCAGATACACCGGCATACAGTGCCATTTGTTTAATGATAGCGCGTTTTTCTTGATCATTAATAAAGCCACCTTTAGCAAGTGCAGGAATTAGCTTGTTAACGGTAAAGTCTTCAACTTCTGGTAGTAATTCATCTAAATCTTTAGCTTGCAATGCTGGGCTTAAAGCTTTGTGATACCACGCCGTTGCAGCAAAGTAAGGTAGACGGTTAGCTGCTTTTATCGGACCGTCGCGTTTAATACCAATGTCTGTTGGTGAAACCAGCACAACACCATTGATATACATCCATTGACTGTTTTGTAATTCATGGGCAAGGCCTGATACGCGGGTTGTGCCGTAGCTCTCACCAATTAAAAATTTAGGTGAGCGCCAGCGCTCTGTGCGATTTACAAAGGTGTTTAACCATTCTGCTAGGTATTTAATGTCGGCATTGACACCAAAAAACATGCTTTTTTGCGCCTCTTTACTTGGTAATTCACCTTTATCGTTTTCAAGAATACGCGAGTAGCCAGTGTTTACTGGGTTAACGTAAACGATATCAGCAACATCAAGCACTGAGTATGGGTTATCTTTGACGCCATACGGTTGAATAGGGTAGCCTTCGTCATCAATTTTTAATACCCGTGGTCCAGTATAGGCTAAGTGCATCCATACTGATGCAGAACCAGGTCCGCCATTAAATGAAATTAATAATGGGCGTTTAGTGCGATCGTCAACTTTGTCGCGTTCATAATAAGTGTATTGCAATGTAGCAACGGCATCGCCTCTGTCATCCCATACCGGTTGTGTGCCTGTGGTTGCGGTATATGAAAAACGCTCGCCATTGATGCGCGCTTTATGTTCAGTGACAACTTTACTATCGACATCGATACGACGTTGATTTTCTGCATAACTGACTGTGCTTACACTCAAAGTAAGTATGGCCACAGAGACACTAATGATACTAATAAGCTTCATGGTGGATCCTTTAAACAATAGTTAACCTATTAAAGATAATTTTTAAGCAAATAACAAAGGGAATGAGACTAGACGACGATATTAATCGGTGAGCACTAGACATAAATATTATCAGTAATGCAAAGGCTATGCTTTTATGCGTATATTTTCAGCAATATATTTTGCTCAAGCTAATAATAAAGTATATTACCGCCTGTTATGACTTTTAGTTTTTTTATTCGTAAAAAGTTTACCCTCGCAATGTCCACCTGAAGTGTAGAGAAGATATATGCAAAGAGTTTTAGTTGTTGAAGATAGTAAAGTGGTCCAGCAGGTGTTGCGACACTTATCAGCTCATTATCTTGATGTTGCTGTCGATTTTGCCTGGTCACTTGCCGAGACCAAAGAATTCATTGCGAAGCATCAGTACACACTTGCTTTGGTCGATTTAACCCTGCCTGATGCGATGAATGGCGAAGTTGTTAAATATACCTTGGCGCAAGCTATCCCTACAGTGGTACTAACATCTACCATCGATGAATATAAGCGCCAGCAAATATTAGAGCTTGGGGTCGTTGATTATGTAATTAAAGATAATCGTGATTCATATCATTATGCGGTTAAATTAGTGGCGCAGCTATTACGTAATCAAGGTTGCAAAGCCTTAATCGCCGATGATTCAGTTTTAAGTCGTTCATTAATGAAGCAAATGCTCGAAAAGCAGCTGTTTGATGTGCAAGATGCGCATGATGGTGAGCAAGCTCTAAAAATACTGAAAAATGATCCCGAGATTAAATTGTTACTAACTGATTATGCGATGCCGACAATGGATGGCTTTGAGCTTGTTAAGGCGGTGCGAAATTTTCGTGGTCGTGATGATTTAGCTATTATTGGTTTGTCAGGTGCGGGTAAGCATGGTTTATCTGCACGGTTTATTAAATTTGGCGCGAATGATTTTTTAACCAAACCCTTTATGAATGAAGAGTTCCATTGTCGTGTATTACAGACTATGGAGCAGCTGTCACTGATAGCAGATATTAAAGAAAGTGCCTTTCGCGATGATTTAACTAATCTTTATAATCGCCGTTATTTTTATCAATTTGCCGAAAAACTGCTAAAAGAAACATCGTCTAACAATAGTTTAGCATTACTCGATATTGATTTTTTCAAAGCGATCAATGATAAATTTGGCCATGAAGCTGGGGATCAGGCTTTAAAGCAAGTAGCGTCTTTATTACGCAGTTCGTTTAAAGATTTTACCGTTGCCCGTGTCGGTGGTGAAGAGTTTGCGGTTGTATTAACTAATTTAGATTTGGAACAAGCGTACTCTTTACTTGAAGCGTTTAGAGTGCGGTTGTCTGAGTATGATTTTGTGATCAATGGTGATGTATTTGCAATTACGGTAAGTATAGGTTTAACAAAATTTCAAAATGTTACGTTAACAAGTGCCATGCGCCTAGCTGATAAGGCTTTGTATCAAGCTAAAGAACAAAGTAGAGACTGTGTCGTCAGACAAAGCTAGGCTGCTGCACCAGTTCAGCTAATATGTTAAAAAAATGCACCTGTATGGTGCATTTTTTATGCGGTTAATTTGTTTTTATTATGTAATTTGTTGTTTTTAAAACGTTAAAAATAGTGGCACAAAGGTTGGATTGTCTTAGCAAACAGGATAACAATAAGCGTCCGAAGGGGGCCACTATGAAAATGATTAGTGCAATAATAAAGCCATTTAAATTAGATGATGTGCGAGAAGCGCTAGCTGATTTAGGCATTGAGGGGATGACAGTTGTTGACGTCAAAGGTTTTGGTCGTCAACGAGGTCATACAGAGTTGTATCGCGGAGCTGAATACCAGGTTGATTTTATTCCTAAAATTAAACTGGAAATTGCTACTCGTACCGAAAATTGTCAACGGGTCGTTGAGACCATTACCAAAATTGCATCAACAGGCAAAATTGGCGACGGCAAAATTTTCGTTTACGACTTAGATCAAATTGTCCGTATCCGTACGGGTGAATTAGATGAAGAAGCAATTTAAGGGGGCTTTATGGAAAACACGATCGTAGAACTCAAGTTTTCGTTAGATACATTTTATTTTTTAATGTCGGGTATTTTAGTAATGTGGATGGCAGCAGGTTTTGCCATGCTCGAAGCGGGCTTAGTGCGTTCAAAAAATACCACTGAAATTTTAACTAAGAACGTGGCGCTCTATGCCATCGCATGTACCATGTTCTTACTAGTTGGCTACAACATTATGTATGTAGACAACGCTGAAGGTGGCTTAATTCCATCTCTAGGTGGGCTTATTGGCACCCAAGCCGCTGATGCTAATCATTCTTTAGAATCTGACTTTTTCTTTCAAGTCGTATTTGTTGCAACCGCTATGTCGATTGTATCGGGTGCGGTTGCTGAACGCATGAAGTTGTGGGCTTTTCTAGCCTTTGCGGTAGTGTTAACTGGTTTTATCTACCCAGTTGAAGGTTACTGGACATGGGGCGGCGGTTTCTTATCTGAAATGGGTTTTGTTGATTTTGCAGGCTCTGCCATTGTTCACGGCACAGGCGCTGCTGCAGCACTTGCCGGTGTATTAATGCTCGGCGCTCGCAAAGGAAAATATGGTAAAAATGGTGAAATTTATCCAATTCCAGGCTCTAACTTACCATTGGCTACATTAGGTACATTTATTTTATGGATGGGTTGGTTCGGCTTTAATGGTGGTTCACAATTACTTATCTCTGATGCTGAAAACGCGACTGCAGTAGGTAAAATATTGTTAAATACTAACGCTGCTGCGGCAACCGGTGCCATTGCTTCACTGTTTGTTTGTAAAGTGTTGTGGGGTAAAGCAGATTTAACTATGGTACTTAATGGTGCGCTTGCTGGCTTGGTTGTTATCACTGCTGATCCATTATCACCGTCACCTTTACTTGCTTGCTTACTGGGTATTTTAGGTGGTTCATTAGTGGTGTTTAGCATTGTAGCACTAGACAAAGTTAAAATTGATGACCCTGTAGGTGCTATTTCAGTGCACGGTGTGTGCGGTATCTTGGGTATTCTCTTAGTGCCAGTATCAAATACTGATGCAACCCTAGTGAACCAGTTAATTGGCTTAGTATGTATCTTAGGTTTTGTATTTATTGCTTCACTTATTGTGTGGACAATACTTAAGAAAACCATGGGTATCCGGGTAACAGAGGAAGAAGAACTAAACGGTATGGATCAACACGATTGTGGCATTGATGCTTACCCTGAGTTTGTTTCGGTACGTAGTAACTAATTAAAAGTAAAAAGTTTTAAAATCATTGTGTGTTCAATACAAAGCCCTAATTTAGATTAGGGCTTTTTTTATACTTACGCAGAGGCTAAATTTTTTTAATTAAAGTTTATTAAAACAGCAAAAATCACAATAAGTAACTATGCTTAAAATTAGTCCAACTACAAATAAGGTTAAGCATGGATAACAAACTATTACTGATTATTTTGTCTATATTCTTACCACCTGTTGCTGTGTTTTTGAAAGCGGGTGTGGGTAAAGATTTGATTATTAATATTGTCTTGTGCTTTATATTTTTTATACCGGCAATGATCCACTCATTGTGGTTGTGTACACGCTAAAATTAAGCCACCGCAACTGAGGTTAAAAGATTTAATGCCCAAAGTTCGGGGCAAGTAGTTTCAGTCAAGGTTAATTTTGCAGGTGTTAGGCTATATGCTAAGCTCGCACCTGTAAATTTAACTCTGGAAATAAATAGCAACGTCAATGGCTGATAAAAAAGACTCCCGCTCCACTAAAACTCCATCAAAACGCCCGGCAAAGAAAGCACCAAGCACAGCGTCTAAGTCGGTGAAAAAAACTTCGACTAAAAATACGTCTGCAGCGAATATAAAAAAACGTGGAATTGGTCGCAAAGTCTGGTCTATTTTTTGGAAACTAAGCTTAGCTGGTATTGTTGCGATGGGCTTATATTTAATTTATCTAGATGCCAAAATTACGCGTCAATTTGAAGGTAATAAATGGCAATTACCAGCACAAGTTTATGCACGAGCAATGGGTTTTTACCCAGGACAATTCTTATCTAGCCAAGAAGTGGTGTGGGAGCTTGATAGGCTAAACTATTCATCGGTCAATCAGTTAAGTCGAACTGGTCAGTATGTAAAAGCGGGCGATAGTATTAAAATCTTCCGTCGTGAATTTGAATTTTATGATGGCTTAGAGCAAGCACAGGTTATTGAGTTACGCTTTGCAGGACAAAAACTCGCGAGTATTAAAGATAAGTTTGGCAGGCGTTTAAACAATGCTCGATTAGAGCCAGTACAAATTGCGCGCATAGGCAATGATTCAAAACAAGATCGAGAGTTTGTGCCGTTGGATAAATTCCCGCCGATGCTTACAGATACATTATTAGTGGTTGAAGATCAGAACTTTTATCAGCACCACGGTGTATCCGTGTTTTCGATTATGCGGGCTTTATACAGCAATATTAAAGCAGGGCGTACAGTTCAAGGCGGTAGTACGTTAACCCAGCAGCTGGCAAAAAATATTTATTTAACCCGTGATCGTACGCTGGTCCGTAAATTTAACGAAGCGTTGATCGCGTTAATTTTAGATTATCGCTATTCAAAAGATCAAATTTTAGAAGCTTATCTAAACGAAGTATACCTTGGTCAATCGTATAACCAAGGTGTGCATGGCATGGGCTTAGCTTCTGAGTTTTACTTCTCTAAGCCTGTTGATGAGCTTGAATTCGATCAAATTGCACTACTCGTTGCGATGGTGAAAGGCCCTTCATATTATAATCCACGCCGTTATCCTGAACGCACTATGGAACGTCGTGATTTAGTGCTACGTTTGATGGTTGATAATAAATTAATTGATACCCGCGAATACCGTGCTGCATTAAAGCGGCCAATTGATATTGCACCTATGAAAGACAGCTTGCCTAAATCGTATCCTGGTTATTTAGAGCTGGTGGATCGTGAGCTGAAAAAATTACTACCGGACCAAGAAGTACTCGATGCGGGCGTGCGTGTATTCACTTATTTTGATCTCCAAAAACAAGCGGCAATGGAAGAGGCAATTGAAAAAAGCCTACCTTACCTTGAAAAACGCGCCACGACAGAGCAGCTTGAAGCGGCGATGATCTCAGTGAATGTAGAGAAAGGCGGTATATCTGCTTTAGTTGCGGGACGCGATCCGCGCTTTTTAGGTTTTAACCGCGTACTTGATACTAAGCGCAACACAGGATCGTTAGTTAAACCGGCTGTGTATTTAACAGCTTTGGGTTTACCGCACTATAACTTAGCTACTTTGTTAGATGACTCGCCAGTACAAGTGACTAATGAGCAAGGCAAAGTATGGCAACCAGAGAATTTTGATCATCAATATCGCGGTATGCTGCCACTATATAAAGCGTTTAGTCAAAGTATCAATATTCCTGCGGTCAACTTGGGACTTGATGTCGGGGTTGATAAAGTAGCGAACACACTCAATAAACTCGGCGCTAAAGAGCAAATATCACATTATCCATCATTACTGCTTGGTGCCGTTGAAATGTCGAGCTTTGAAGTCGCACAGCTTTATACCACGTTGGCGGCTGATGGCGAATACCGTCAATTAACATCTATTTCGGCATTAACCGACTCTGTTGGGCGTGTGCTTTATCAGCATCAAGTTAGTTCTGAACCGCGTTTTGATAAAGCCGCTGTTTATATGACTAAATACGCGATGAAGCGAGTCACCAAAGATGGCACTGCTAAACGTTTAAATGCCCATTTCCCATCAATTCAGCTGGCTGGTAAAACGGGCACCAGTAATGATCTACGTGATAGTTGGTATGCAGGGTTTGATCAAAATACAGTAACCGTTGCTTGGCTTGGTCGTGATGATAATAAAAGTACAGGCTTAACGGGCAGTGTTGGTGCATTAGAAACGTATATTCGTTATCTTAAGCCGCTCAACCCTGAGGCAATAGCAGATACTCGTCCGCCTTCAATTCGCTGGGCTTTTATTAATGAATTAACGGGTAAGCAAGCGCCACCGGGCTGCGGTAAAGTAATTCAACTGCCACTTAGAGCCAGTGAATTTGAGCCAAGGCCTAGCTGTCAGTAAAGTAATTACTGGAGCAGGTATTTATTTTAGACATAAAAAAAGCCCTTGCGGGCTTTTTTATGTTTAATAGTTTAAAGCTTAGCAAAAGCTCTTTTTGCTGCTGCAATTGTATCGGCAATTTCTTGCTCAGAGTGTTCAGAGCAAACAAAACCAGCTTCAAATGCTGATGGTGCTAAATACACGCCTTCTTCAAGCATCAAGTGAAAGAACTTTTTAAAGCGTTCTAAATCGCACTGAGTTGCTTGTTGGTAAGTGGTTACTTTCTCTTGTTCAGTAAAGAAGAAGCCATACATACCACCGGCATAGTTAGTTGTTAGGGCGATGCCTGCAGCTTTTGCTGCGGCTTCAAAACCTTCACAGATTGCTTTACTTTTTGCTTCAAGATCAGCATGTAGTCCTTCAACGCACAGTAACTCTAGCGATTTTAGACCCGCAGCCATAGCAATTGGGTTACCTGATAAAGTGCCTGCTTGGTAAACTGGGCCAACAGGAGCGATGTAATCCATGATCTCAGTTTTACCGCCGAACGCGCCTACTGGCATGCCGCCGCCAATCACTTTACCTAAACAGGTTAAGTCTGGAATGATGTTGTAATAGGCTTGTGCACCACCTAGGGCTACGCGAAAGCCGGTCATTACTTCATCAAAAATAAGCACTGATTTATATTCATCACATACTGCACGCAGGCCTTCTAAAAAGCCTGGTACTGGTGGAATACAGTTCATGTTACCAGCAACTGGCTCTACGATAATACAGGCGATTTCGTCAGCGTATTTGGCAAAAATAGCTTTTACTTCATCAAGGTTATTAAACGAAACAGTTAATGTATGCTTGGCAAAATCTTCAGGGATACCTGGCGAGTTTGGTACGCCCATAGTCAATGCGCCAGAACCCGCTTTCACTAATAATGAATCAGCATGTCCGTGGTAACAGCCTTCAAACTTTAAAATTTTATCGCGGCCAGTAAAGCCGCGAGCAAGGCGAATTGCACTCATGGTCGCTTCTGTGCCAGAACTTACCATACGAACTTTTTCGATTGATGGTACTAGCTCTTTTACTTTTTCAGCCATTAGAATTTCAGCTTCTGTTGGCGCACCGTAACTTAGGCCATTTTCTACCGCATCAAGCACTGCTTGTTTGATAGCTGGGTGATTATGACCCATGATCATCGGGCCCCATGAGCCAACATAATCAATATAACGGTTGCCGTCAGCATCAAATGTAAATGGGCCTTGGGCTTTGGTAATAAATAGCGGTGTGCCGCCAACGCCATTAAATGCACGTACTGGAGAGTTAACGCCACCGGGAATCGATTGTTGTGCGCGGGCAAATAAATCTTGGCTAATTGTCATAAAAAATCCTATTAGTTGTCACGTTAAAATTAACTATCGCGTTTACGGCTAAACCAAGGCACAGCAACTTCGTATTGCTCTACTTTATCGGCAACATCGAGTGTCAATGCAAACAGCGCCATGCGAATTAACACGCCATTTTGTACTTGGCGGAAAATAGCTAAATTGTCATTAAGGTTTAAATCGTTATCAAGCTCATTGGCTTCTATACGACTATCGCGTGGTAATGGGTGCATTAACACGGAGTTTGGTTTGCAGTGGGTGTTATAAATTGATTGGCTAATTCTAAAACCACCACGGTATTTATTGGCTTCTTCTTGCGATGGGAAGCGTTCTTCTTGGATACGGGTTTGATAGACGATATCGGCGGCTAAGTTACCTTCCATTTTATCGACGATTTCAATTTTATGGCCCGCATTATCGACGGCATCAAGAATATAGCTAGGCATTTGTAAGCCATCAGGTGCCACCATCGAAAATTTTATATCTTTATAATGACATAATAATTTTGATAATGAATGCACGGTACGACCGTATTTTAAATCACCAACAAGGGCGATATGCATACCATCTATTTTTTGATCGAAGCGATGTAGTTCACGCTCAATTGTCAATAAATCAAGTAATGCTTGAGTTGGGTGCTCGTTAGGGCCATCGCCACCATTGATCACCGGCACTGAGCAGCCAGTAGCAAATTCAGCCACTGAGCCTGCATCAGGATGGCGCATAGCGACCGCATCGGCGTAAGCTGAAATAACGCGCGCGGTATCGTATAAAGACTCGCCTTTGGCTAATGCAGAGCTTTGCATCCCCGTTGTTTCACGAACTAAACCACCTAATAAATTAAAGGCTGTACCAAAGCTTACGCGGGTACGGGTACTTGGCTCAAAGAATAAGTTTGCTAAGATTGCGCCTTCTAATACATTGGTGCGTTTTTGCTTTTTAGCATACGGCTCCATTTTTTTGGCTACTGCAAAAATACGTTCAATACAGTCGCGATCGAGCTGATTGACAGAAAGAATATTTTCACCTTGGAAACTTAACATGGGGGCTGTTCCTATCACATTCAAAAGGGGCGCGATTAACCATCTTCGATGGGCACGCAATCGCGCAATATTATACCCAAACCACCTCAAGAAGCGAGTTTCTGCATCTTGAAGTGGTTTGGGTATATAGCAAATTTTACAAGCTGGGTTTAGTTATAGCTAAAAATACGATGACTAATAGCACTAATACCGGTAGTTCGTTAAAAATACGATAAAAGCGGTGGCTGCGAGTATTACGGTCGTGTTTAAAATCCGCCAGTAATTTAAAACAATAGCCATGGTAAATGTATAGCACGATCACTAATACTAATTTGTAGTGCATCCACATGCTGTATTTAAACCAGTCGCGGCCATATTCAACAATTGTCAGCACGCCAAACACCGCCGTTAGTACTGCAAATGGCGTCACAAAATACAGTAACCGTCGCTCCATCACTTTGAGCATGGAGTTACAGGACTTTTCTTCGCTCATAGCGTGATAAACAAAGAGGCGGGGTAAGTAAAATATGCCAGCAAACCAGGCAATCATAAAAAATACATGTAAGGCTTTATAGATCAGTAGCGCGCTCATAATGTTCTCTTATTGTTAGTTACAGTAAGCTATTACGTATGGTAAGAATGTGGCGGATCTGATCCCAGCGCATTATTCCCATAATTTGTTGATTATCGAGTAAGTTATAAATATACACAGCTCCGCTGCGCTTATCTTTTAATACATCAAACACATCGGCCAAAGTAGCTTGACTGCTGATCCCTTGCAAGCTGATGTAGTTGATCGAAATATTTTGATCTGACATTAAACTTAAATCATATTCTGCAAGGCGATAACCATTTTCAGGATCATAAACAATTAACGGGGTTTGGCTATCAACAGCATTTAAGGTGCTTTCTATTTGTTCTTTATCATCTGAATAGAGTAGTTTGAAGTTTTCATCCATCTCGTCCATCACCCCGACTTTTTGCAGTGCTTCGGTGGCAGGGGAGACATGATAGGCTAAACCTTGAAAGTCGAGCTGCTGTAAAAATATCGACCGATTGCCAAATACTTGTAATGCGGTGACGTATGCCGCTGAGATAACTAACATGGCCGGCACGATTATTTCAGGACTTGAGGTTAACTCCATTACCGTAGTTAAAGCAGCCAGTGGAGCATGTAAGGTGGCAGCTAATAAGCCTGCCATGCCTAAGACGCTATAAGTACCAGAGATATCAACGCCGGGACTAATAAATTGTGCAAAAAAGGCCATTAAAGTGCCCATCAGTACGCCTAAACCAATCACTGGGCCAATGATCCCGCCGGGAATACCCAAGCCAATGGCAAATAATGTCGCCAGTAATTTAGCAATTAAAATAGTGGTTAATAGTTGCACATCATCAGGGCTTTCTACGGCCAAAGTTATTGCACTCATACCAGAACCCATCGCTTGTGGCACCATATAAGCAATGCCGCCAGCAATCAGACCTGCCAGCAATAAACGTGGAAACATACTCAAAGGTTTGAAGGTACGAATGATCAACATTAGATTTTGGTTAAAAGCATAAGCAACCGCGCCCAAAGCCATACCAAACAGGATTAAAAATGGATAGTGCCAGCCACTTAATGCCGTCACTGTGATCAGTGCTAATTCTGATGCGTCACCAAATACAAACTGCGTCGCCAGTGCACCAGTGACTGCAGCGAGCATTATTGGCACAAATATATGTACTTTGTATTCCCTAAGCACCACTTCCATCACAAAAATAACAGCTGCAAGTGGTGTATTAAATGATGCGGCAATACCAGCTGCAACCCCGCAACCGCTGAGTGTCCGCATGGCGTTATGAGGCAAATGTAATTTATCGGCCAGCAAACTTGCACCGGTTGCGCCCATATGTACAGATGGCCCTTCACGGCCAACCGAGAAACCACTGATCAATGCCAGTGCACCACCGACAAATTGATTTACCGTGTTGTATAACGGCATTTGCCCGTAATGGCGTTTAATACGGTGAATAACAAAGGGAATACCTAATCGATAATGTTTAAAACCAGTCAAAGCAGCAAATAGCGCAATTAAAAAGGCAGCAATAATAGGCATTAAAACCCGCTCAAGAGGCGGTAAGGTAGTAAAATCGTCAGGATTTTCAAGGAACAAACCTTGGAAAAATAGAATAGTTAAGCGAAATAGAATGATCAAAAACGCCGCAATGAGTCCAGCACTTACGCCGAGTAAGCACAATTGCACCGATGTTTTTGGCTTTGCCAAGCGACGCCTAAGCGTTTCAAGCCACATGCATATTTCCTCGCCACCTATTTCAGCGGGCAGTTTATCAAAAGTGTGACAGTAAGTCCTTTTGATTTTAGAATTATCTACACATAACCAAGGATTTACTCTTGGTTAAATTAGTGGGCCGAGTGATGACTAGAGGCCCGATATTAGTAATGAAAGAAAATATTTTACAGGTCATATTAAAAGTAAAAGTTAGGTCGCAGCTCTATCGATCAGTTATAGCTGCACCGCCATCTTCCTAGCAAAACTTCTTATTAGCTTAATTTAGGTTTATCAATTGTACTTAAGCAATTTTTTAAATTGATTAGATTAACTAGGTTGTTTATTATTTAGGTACTTTTATTTTAGCTAATGTAATCTTAGAGTCTACATTTTGTTACATACTCAGCATCTTGATACGTTTTTTTAGGTATCAAAGAATATAATGGATGGGTGATTAATCAATAAGGAAGTCGGCGTAAATGTATTCACCGCTCAAACACCTACTAGTCGTTATTTTATTATTTTGTTTTTCGTCTTTTAGTTATGCCGCAGACTTAACAAGAGAGATTGGTTTAAATATCGATAAAAGCAGTGAGCCTGAAAATTTTTTTGAAGTCGGTTTAGGACTAAATGCTTTTAATCGTTCAATTATTAATGTTGATGATAAAGAAGATCTTGATATCGGTATCACACTCATCGGAAGTTATAATTGGCATAACTTTTTTGTCGATTTTGCCAACCAAGCGCCTGATTCACTTGTTTTTGGCTACACCGCATACAATAGAGAAAACTGGTCATTCGATGTTATTTTAACAGGACCAGGCTCAGGGTTAAGAAAAAAAGAAAACCAAGTTAATTTTGAAGGTATAGAAGAGCGGGATGTGAACACTATGATCGGAGGTCGATTAACGGGCTACATTGGTGAAAATGTTGTGCAATTGACTCTTAAACAAGGTTTAACGAGCAGAAATGGCGGTGCTGTAGCCTCTGCTCTCATTGGTCGCAACTGGCAAATAAGAAATTTGAACTTTCATAGCATTTTCGCGCTGTCGTTTCGCCAAGCCAAGCTTAATGACTATTATTATGGCGTTTCAGAAGAAGAAGCTGCAAGGACTAATTTTGCAGCATATGACGGCAAATCCTCCCTCAATTTTGATTCATCAATAGGCTTAACTTATCCTATTTCAGAAAACGTATTGCTGCGTGCAGAAGTTTTCTTTGGTTCGGAATTCGGTTACAACGAAAGCCCGCTATTTAGTAAGCAACAAGACTTTTATACTGGTATAAGTTCAAGCATTAGTTATGTATTTTAAGTGGATAAACAATGACGCTAACTAATCAAACAAGCTTAAAGAGTAAACTTATTATTTACTTGGGCTTATTTTTTCTGTTTCAGTTGGCAATGAGTAGTGCATACGCAGCGAACCATTCGCGCAAAGAAAACGAATTACTTGTTACACCTAAGCGTTGTGTTGCACTGCGAAAAGGGCAAACGTGTTATCAGCAGGTTACTTTTAAATGGCATCAAGAAGAGCTTGGCGATTATTGCTTAGTCGAGCTGTCTGAGTTGCGTAACGTAGAATGTTGGACGCAAGTCAACAATGCTGAATTCAGTTTTGATTTTCAATCAGATTCAACTCGTCACTACGCGCTTCGAAAAAGTAAACAGAATAACAATATCGCTACGGTTATTATTACAGTGTCATGGGTATTTGAATCCTCTAAACGGCCTAAATCAAGGTGGAAGTTATTTTGATCGAACAGATAAATCCTCAGCATATAATGTTAGTTGAAGACGATATGTCTTTGGCCGAATGGTTTAGTGATTACTTAACTGAACATGGTTATTTGGTTACTTTAGTTAATCGGGGGGATATGGCGGTTGAATTAATCAAAAGCGATATTCCAGAACTTGTTGTGTTAGATATTATGTTGCCTGTAAAAGATGGTTTTGATGTATGCAAAGAAGTACGTAACTTTTATCATGGGCCTATTTTAATGATGACTGCCCGTGATGATGAAATGGACGAAGTTTTGGGGTTAGAATTAGGGGCTGATGATTATGTAACAAAACCGGTGAAACCACGGGTATTGCTATCTCGAATTAAAGCTTTGTTACGACGCTTAAAAACCCATCATAACACTGCAAATCTAACCGAAAATCATATACAAATTGGTCAGTTGAGTATTGATGCTAATTCTCGTGCTACTAGGCTACACGATCAGCCTGTTGCAATTTCATCTAACGAATTTGATTTACTTTGGTATCTAGCGCAATCTGCAGGTCAAGTTGTTAGCCGTGCGGAGTTGTTTAATCAACTCAGTGGTATTGATTATGACGGGTTTGATCGCCGTGTTGATATTATTGTATCTAGATTAAGAAAAAAGCTTGGTGATGATGCTAATAACCCATGCAGGATCAAAACTGTGTGGGGTAAAGGGTATTTATTTGTAGCAGACGCTTGGTCCTAATGTGAAGAAGCTGATCGTCTCATTAGTCGTCGTAATACTCTCTGCAATTATATTTTTAGGCTGGGGTTTAGATAGTTTTTTTAACGAGTATCAGCATAAAAAAAACACGGATGAATTTAGCCCTTATAGGCAAATAATTAACTCATTAGCAAATACGCTTGAAGAAACGGGTAATCTTGCACAATTTGTAAGCGCCTGGCAACAGCAAAACCAGCAACAACTAACACTAACGCCCATATCTGAATTTCCTTTACCTATTAGTTTGCGAGATAGTTTCAGTCAGGGCCATCCTCTGGTTCTTGAATCTGCTGAGTTGATCACCGTAAATAAGCTATTACAAACTCAGCAACAAGTATTGACGCTCAGTATCCCACAGCAAGGCAAGCAACAAGATAATCTCGCGCTACAAATTATTTTAACAACCATATTTTATTTGGGGGTTTTACTGTGTGCCTTTATTTGGCTTGGCCCTTTAATTAAACGATTACAGCTACTAAGAAATACGGCAAAACGCTTTGGTGAAGGTGATTTCTCTGCTCGTATTAATATTTCAAATTCGTCTTATATAATTGATATTGAAAATGAGTTTAATTTTATGGCGGAGCAGATAAATACTCTAATTAAGGATAACAAATTATTAAGTAACGCGGTGTCACATGATTTACGAACTCCATTAGCTCGATTGCGCTTTGGTATTGAAGCCCTTGGCGAGACGAATAACCCAAAAAACAAAGAAAAGTATGTCCGTCATTTGAGTCGAGATATTCAAGAAATGGAAAATCTCGTTGCCGTTTTACTTAATTACGCCAGTTTAGAGCAGAAAATGATTAAAGTTAAACGCATGCCTCTAAACTTAAATGCTTTGATAAAATCAGCTGTGCGTAACCTTACTTCAAGTGATGCTTGTTCGGTTGCAATGGATATAGCCAAATTAGCCAAGGAAAATATAATCATTGATGGTGATGAGAATTATTTAGCAATGTTAATTAATAATCTACTTTCAAATGCACAGCAATATGCAGCTAAGCACGTGCGGATAACAACACAGCAAACATGTAATAGTGTGAGCATGTGTATTGAAGACGATGGCCCAGGCATTTCAAAAGAAATGCGCGAACACGTATTTAAACCGTTTACCAGAGGTGAAAGCGACACCGTTCAACAAGGTTATGGAATGGGGTTAGCTATTGTTGTTAGAGTTGCCGCATGGCATGGTGGCAAAGTGTCTATTAGTCAATCAGAAGTGTTAGGTGGAGCTAAGTTTAAGGTGGTTTTTAAGCGAGCATCACACTGATTAGACTTAAAAACTCATCGCTGCTAAGTACTGAACTTGAGCTTTCGATAATAAATCTATCATCAGCAGCTATTTTCAACGCGAACTGCGTTGAATTTACTTACAATGGGCGAGCTATTTACGCGTAAATTCGCCTTGTTCTCCCTGAAAACTTCCGGCTGAAGAATAAAAGTATTCATTTTAAATTAATTTATTAGCAAGTATCTTAACCAAAGTTCAGGTTATTTAATTCACATATGGCGTTCCCTTTCTTAAAGTTTCATCATTTTGGCATACTTTGCAAAGAAGATGTTGTATCAGAGTGTCGTAATCAAAGTTAATTATTCCTCATAAATTACCGCAACAAATTTGTACATAAAGCTACATTCTAAAAGTTTTGAACGCACATCCGTACACGTCACAACATCTTCATACAGCTCTGATTTTTTCATCAGGTTAAGCTATTTCCTAACAATGGAATGGGCTAAAAACAAGATGCAAAAAATTACATTTACTTATTTATTATCAAAGTTTTATTCACTAAATGAAACCATGGGGAAAGCTAAAGAGCAACGTATTATCTCTCCTTTTACTTTATTACTCAGCTGCTCAGTATTTATCGTTTTAATGGCAAATACAGTGTTCTTTGACAAACTCAACGCTTTATATTCTTGGCAAGAAAACTTGAGTTTTATTATCTCGTTAAGTCTGTTGCTTTTGAGTCTTATTCTTTTCGTGATGTTTGTTCTTAATATTTTACTACCCACCAAAGTCGTGGTGTTTGTGATGCTATTGATTGCTGCAATGGTTGATTATTATGGCGTTGTATTAGGGGTGTTGGTTGACAAAACGATGATCCAAAATGTTGCTGAAACCAACCTCGCTGAAGCACAAGAAATAATTAATTTAGGATTGTTCAGTCGAGTTATATTTATGGCTATTTTACCCGCGGCTTTATTGTTATTTATACAAGTGAAAAATATCACTTGGTTACAACGACTGCGTCAACAGGCTATCAGTATTACCATGATTATGGTGTTGATCCCCATACTTATCGCGCCGTTTAGTGCGCAATACACCAGTTTTTTTCGTCTACATAAAGAGCTTCGTTATTACACTAATCCTTTATATCCAATTTACTCGGTATTCGATTATTTAGCAGAACAAACCGCATCACTAAACTCGAAACAGTTTATCAGCCTCACGACACAGATAACTAAAAGTAGCAGCACGCGAAAACCTAAATTAATGATTTTAGTGGTCGGTGAAGCAGTAAGGGCTGACCACCTCAGTTTAAATGGTTATTCACGCGACACTACGCCAAATATGTCAAAGCAAGCGGGACTCATTAATTTTAGCCAAGTGAGTTCCTGCGGTACGTCAACAGCAGTGTCTGTGCCTTGTATGTTTTCATTTTTTGGTCGTGATGATTTTACTGTGAGCAAAGCTAAGTATACTCAAAACGTTCTTGATGTACTCGCTGCAAGTTCAGTGAGAGTAAGCTGGCGTGACAACAACTCTAGCTCAAAGGGTGTTGCCGATAGGCTGATGTATCAAAACTATCGCAGTTCAGAGGTTAATACAGTATGTGATGTGGAATGCCGTGACGTTGGCATGTTGGTTAATTTACAGCAATACGTTGATCAACACACCCAAGACACCGTTATTGTTTTACACCAAATGGGTAATCACGGGCCTGCTTATTTTAAACGTTACCCGAACGAGTTTGAGTTTTTTACACCTGCTTGCCAATCAGCAGAGTTATCAGAGTGCAGTCAGCACGAAATAATTAATGCATATGACAATGCAATCCGTTATACAGATTATTTTTTAGCTGAAGTGATCAAGCTTCTGCAAGCCAATTCTGTGCAATATAACACCGCTATGCTGTATGTCAGTGATCATGGTGAGTCACTTGGTGAAAACGGGCTTTATTTACATGGTATGCCTTATGCTTTTGCGCCCGATGCACAAACACATGTCCCTATTATTTCTTGGTTTTCAGCTCCTTATATTGATATTGAAAAAACTAAAGCACATCAGGATGACGCTTATTCACATGACACCATTGCGAATACTCTACTGACCTTTTTTGAAGTTAATACCAACATTGCTGATGAGTTTAAAGTAACCCCGCCTCTTTTTTATCTAAAGCCGAAGGGGGACGATAAATGAACACTATAAAATTGTCTCAACAGTTGCACCATAGTAAGTTTAATATAGGTAATGAGCTAAGATCTCGATTTAAAAAGCTAATCAATCAAGGAATTAAAGCCAGCTTTATAGCGTTTTTTATTAATAGCTTTACTGTAAGTGGTCAGGAAGTTGAGTGCGCGTCAAAAGCTGATAGTGAAGAGTCTGTTACGATAGATAAGCTCACACTTATTAGCCATCCTGTATTTGATGAGAGTCAACCAGACAGCTTATATCTGCACAGTTTAGCTAACTGGTTACATATTAATACCCAACAGCATGTTGTGGAAAAGCTACTTCCTTTTACTCAGGCTGACGTTATTTCTAGAGCGCAGTTTGCTGAGACTGAGCGCATACTTAATCAGTATTCGTTTTTGCGTAAAAGTCGAGTTAGCTTGATTGAGGATTGCGAGAGTCAGCAAGAAAATGAGCTTAAAGTTGAAACGTGGGATACTTGGTCACTAGTGCCTTATATTAGTTTTGGTCGTCGTGCCGGCAATAATAAATATGCTTTTGGTTTTAAAGAAGATAATTTCTTAGGCTTAGGGGTTCATGCAGGTGTGCAATATAAAAAAGACCACCTGCGATCAGGCTATCAAGTTGCTTTTAGTATGCCGCTTAGTTTTCCTAAACAATCAACTGTTGAACTTGAATTTGCTGATAATGATGATGGACAAAAAACCTACCTTGCTTATTCAAAGCCCTTTTATCAGCAATCATCTAAGCAGCAACATTTGGCGTCAATACTCAAAGAAAATCGTCGTGACAGTATTTATCAAAATGGTGAGCTTGCATGGCAATTCTCTCATGAAGTTGAGCAGTCTACTTTAGCTTTCGGGCATTTAATAACTCAGCATCGATTAGGAGCGGTGCGAATGCATTTAGGGATCAACAAAGAGTTACATCGTTTTACAAGTTTGGATAGCGCGATATTAGCCGAATTACCTTCAGATAGAAGGTTCACCTTCCCTTGGATAGGTTTGGAATATAGCCAAGCAGATTATCAGATTTTCTCTAACATTCGCTTTATCGATCATCGTGAGGATATTAATTTAGGCTGGCAGTTAATAAGCAAAATAGGTGTAGATATTAGCTCATTAAATACTGATGAAAGCCAAGGTGTTCACCTTGAAAATATTTTATCCAAAGGTATGCAATGGCAAAACACGCTAATGCTGTTTTCTACAAATTACAAAGCTTATTGGCAGAGGGAGCAACCTGATCACCAACAAGTAGCAGCAGAGTTTGAATTGTATCAATACCTAACACCTCGTTGGGCCGGTTACTTTAAAGCGCAATGGCAAGCAGAAAAAAATCAATATCTTGATATACCGCTTGCTTTAGGTGGAGACACCGGAGTTCGTGGTTATGCAGAGCAATATCAACATGGTGAGCATTTATGGTCAGCAAGCGCCGAGCTGCGTTATAACCCCCATTGGGAGTTATATCAGTTGGTGAATGTTGCATGGGCAGCATTTGTCGATAGCGGTAAGGCTTGGGGGCAAACACCAGCAATTAATAGTACTGATACAACCTTACAGAGTATCGGTATTGGTGCAAGGTTGTTTTCATCTCATTCAAGTGAAGGCAATGTTGTTCATATGGATATTATTAAACCTCTTACGATGGGCCCTAATGTTGATAGTTGGCAGTGGCGGGTGCAAGTAAAACAAAGTCTTTAAATTCATTTTAACTATAATTAGGAATAACGATGAAAAACGTAATCAGTAGTGTAAATAAGCCTAATGGTAAAGGGATAAATCGAATTATTAAAGCCACACATTGCTCTTATAAGGGGTTTATAGCTGCATGGCAATATGAATCAGCATTTAGGCAGGAGTTTGTAATGGCTATAATATTACTACCATTTGCTATCATCTTGTCATCTTCGATAAGTCATTTATTTTTATTGATCAGTAGCTTAGTGTTCATTTTATTTGCCGAAATAATCAACTCGGCTGTTGAAGCGCTTGCTGATGCAGTTACGCTAGATCACAATATACTCATTGGTCGAGCGAAAGACCTTGGCTCAGCAGCAGTATTTATATCGTTAAGTATATTTACTACCGTATGGGGCTATGCCATCTATAGCTACCCATTTTGATACCAAAAAAGTATTAAAGTAGTAAATTAAAACCGCGCTTTTTCTGCTGATTGTGCTCGTTGCCATTATTCTGTTGTCAGGCTTAATTGGTATGAGATTTTAAATGTGCATATCGCGTCAAAGCTTAGTAAGTAAACGCTATACTTGATTAAAACACTCGGGTATTAGATAATCAAAACAATGTAGGTATAGAGGGTTATGGTATGTCAGAAGAATTACCCATTAAGTTCAGCGATGCAGCTGCTGTTCGCGTTAAACAGTTAATCGACGAAGAAGAAAATCCAGATCTAAAACTGCGTGTTTATGTAACAGGCGGAGGTTGTTCAGGTTTCCAATATGGTTTTACTTTTGATGAAAAAGCAAACCCAGGCGATTTAGAAATTGTAAAAAATGGCGTAACCTTAGTGGTTGACCCAATGAGTATTCAATATTTAGTTGATGGTGAGGTGGATTACACCGAAGGACTTGAAGGCGCACGCTTTTTTGTTTCCAATCCCAATGCAACTACCACCTGCGGGTGTGGCGCTAGTTTCAGCGTTTAAAGCAATTGATTAAAGCCGCAGCTAGCGGCTTTTTTATTACCTAAGACATCTTATTATCTAAAATTACTGCGTAGCTATTATTTCATTAAATGAAACCGATTTCGTAATGATTTTTAACGCGGGCAAAAAGTAGCTGAACAGCTTACTGAAGTATTCCCCACTCAATAATAATCCTCCTTAAAAACAAGGTCTAGTTCCGCGTAGCAAGATTAAAATACTTACGTGAGTTCATACAATTATTCAGAGTTAATACTTCTAGATTATTGTCATTAATAGATGCTGTTGCTGGTGGCCTGAGCTTTGTACCTTATGTGGCTTTAGCCGTTATTTCTTGTTTATAGATGCTAATTGAACGTCAAATTGGCTTGCTTTAGGCTAAGTCACTCATTTATGTAGGGTGAGTGACTTGGAGCATTAGAATAAAAAAACCTAACACTATTGCAGAAAACGCTAAAATATATATAAAGCCTTTCTTACCTTGTTTGATCGGAACGCCATTTGCTTTAAGAAAAAAATACCAAACTAAGCAGAGGATAATGGGTAGTAAAAACAATAATCTGAACATAAACGCTTGCTCCTAACAATAAAGGGACAGTTAATAATGTAACTATTTAATTTATAAGTCAAAAATAATTAATCATAAAAAAGGTTTATTTAAATTAATTATTTGTTACATTAAAAAGGAACTAATTATAGAACGCGCGTTTTGTTGTGACTTTAACAATAAAGCTGCTCATCTATAATAGCTGATTCCTTAAATGGGGACTCAGCTGAAATTAGTTATTTCACATGAGTCTGAATAGTATATAATGTATCCAAGAGTGAGACGGGCAAATTTCACTCTTAATTAATTAACTTTAAATCATCTAGTAGGAGATGTTTTTTATGATGGGTAAAACAGTTTCTTCTGAAGAAAACTCAAAACTAACCAAGTGGCTTAAAACTAAGCGTCACGAGAAAGGTCACACAATGCGAAGCCTTGCTCAAGTACTTGGTACACCACATTCATTTATTGGCAAAATTGAAAACCAAGAGCGCCGTTTAGACGTAATTGAATTTTTACGTTATTGTGATGCATTAGAAGTCGACCCATATGAAGGTTTAGGCTTATTAAAAGAAGACTAATATTTAGTTTCTTTTTGTAAGCGCAGGGAAGCGCTCTCATTGATGTGAAATGATTTCTTTCCCTTATTAATTCCTACCGTGATAACTATTTTCTAATTCATACAATTTATGCCGAATAAGATATAAGAATATGAGTGATGGTATTACCATCAGGGCAGTCAAAATAAAAAATAACGACCAATTTCCACCTAACCAATCATCAATCACCACACCGCTATAACTTGAAAGTAAGGTTCGTCCTAAATTTCCCAATGACGCTAATAAAGCATAATGTGTTGCGCTAAAAGCGCGATCACATAGCATAGATATAAATGCTACCATAGCAACTAATGACCATGCTTGAGTAAAGCCATCGACGACAATTGCCATTGCGTATAAGTGTTCTTGCGGGCCTGCGAGAGCGATCCAAGAAAACATTAAGTTAGAAGCAGCCATTGCCACACCGCTAATAAACAAACCTTTAACGATGCCGTACTTGTGATTAAAAATACTGCCTAAAAATGCGAACACAATGGTGATAAGCCCCGTGCCGAGCTTTGAATAGTTTGCTATTTGAGTATTTGAAAAGCCGACTTCTTTATAAAACACAATCGACATACGGGCCAGAAATGCTTCACCAATTTTAAATAAAAAGATAAAAGCGAGCAGCGCAAGTGCAGTCTTCACGCCATTACGCGCGAAGAATGTTTTAAAAGGATCAAGTACAGTAACAGCCAACCATGCCGCAACTTTAGTTAATTGTGTTTGCTTACCAAGCGCCAGTTTTTGCCGATAAATACGTTCTAGTTCTGCATGTACAACTTCGCGGTTAGATTCAGGTTCTTTTGCCCAAAATACACAACTCATAAGTAATAACATCACAATAGCTAAAAAGTAATACACTTGTGGCCAGTCAATACCTGGCATATCTGCCATATAAAACGGGATAGCACCTAGCAGAGCATAACCGCTCCACCAACCAGAAGTAGCCATTGCTGCTGCTGCGGTTGCCTTATGGCTTTCGTTTTCACTGAGGGTATCGATACGAAAAGCATCAATAGCAATATCTTGAGTCGCTGAGGCGATAGCAATTAATAAGCACAACGCAGCTGCGATGGCTAAATGCGCGGTGATATCTAATCCTGCCAGTAAAATAACTCCTAGCAAAATAAAGCATTGGCAAAATAGTATCCAACTACGGCGCTGGCCTAGCCAGTTATATAGCAACGGCAGTTTTATTCTATCGACTAAGGGTGACCATAAAAAATTAATGCTGTAAGCACCAAATACAATGCCAAATAAGCCAATCATGCTGCGACTGAGGCCTTCATCTTTTAGCCACGCAGACATCACGGAGCCTATGAGGACCCAAGGAAAACCGCTGCTCATACCAAAAATAAACACATTTATAAGTCGTTTATCTTTAAAGTACGAAAAATATTCTGATACCGACAAGCTTTTAGTCATAACGCCTTCATTGGCAATAGCGGTTTGGCCGCTATTTTTATTGTTATAGTGGGGTTGGCTCTAATACAGTTATATTTAAAATAACAACCGGGGTTTTTGGTACAAAGTCATAACCAATTTTTTCATTAAATCCCGTTTCAACTTGCATGATTTTATCAAGCGTTTCGTAGCCTTCCATTACCATACCGAACACGGCAAAGCCCCAGTCTTTACCTGGGTTTAGGTGGTCGTTATTGTCCATGTTAAAGAAAAACTGACGAGTACCAGAATGAGGTTGACGATCTTGATAGGCCATGGCGATACTGTACATATCGTTTTTTGAACCGTTACCGCTTTCATTAAAGATAGGTTCGCCTTCATAAACCCCGTCATATTCTTTATCGTAGCCACCGCCTTGAATGACAAAGTCTCGGTCGTTTTCTACATCACGTTCAACACGATGAAATACGGTGCCTTTATAGCTGCCATCCATCACATAAGTTAAAAAATTATTGACGGTGATAGGGGCTTTTGAGCGATCCATCTCGACTATGATTTTCCCCATTGTGGTAGTTATTTCAACTCGTGGGAACATATTGTTTTTTTGCACAAAGCGTCCTTCGGTCGCTGCCATTGCGGTTTGGCTAAGTTGCACTAATATAAATAATAAAAATAGACGTTTCATGGTTAACCTTCTAAAAATGCGAGTAATTCAGGGTCTGATACCATGCGGGTAATTAACTGCTCAGTCAACTTATTGAGTTGTCCTTCAATTTTTGCTCTATCGTGACCTAGTGGTCCTTCAAGGCTTGCATTACCACGGTAAATTTTACTGAAGTTACTATCGCTGCGAATAACACGCACACCTAATTCAATCTTTGCATTGCTGGTATGCGACATCATTTTTTCAGTAACTACGGCTTGCAGTGTATGAATATCAACTTCAAAACGAGTAGTCGCAAGATTTGAAATGCTTGCACCGTTTCGGCTAAGAGCGCTATCAAGGGCACTTTTAATTGATTCAGTAAGGCCTTGGCTGGCAATTGTTTGGGTTTTGTCTGAGGTTATTAATTTTAATGTTGCTGGGTCACCTCTAAGATCAATAACACTGGTACTTAAACTTTGATTAATTGAGCTTAATTTGCCACCTTGATAGAGCGGATTTAAGATCAATTGATTAGGCTGACTACTGCAAGCCGACAGTGATAATAAAGCACAACAAGGTAAAACATATTTCATCATAGCTATAGCATTCCATTATTTTTAGTGGCACTTAATACTACAAACTTTTTATTTGAACCAAGTAATTCACAATTGCCAAACATACGTTTTAGTTTGTCATGGTAGTCCAGGTGGCGGTTACCAATAATACGTAATTCTCCGCCATTTTTTAATGTGTCTTTGGCTTGTTTAAACATTTGCCATGCAATGTGATCTGTCACGGCTTGTGCTTGGTGAAAAGGCGGATTACATAACACTACATCGACACTTTCACGTTCAAAGCCCGTTAAGCAATCATTTTCAATAAAGCGGCATTGCTCAAACTTATCTTCCATATTGAGCTCTACAGTTAATCGTGCTGATTCAACCGCCATATATGATTCGTCCACAAAGGTAACTTCAGCGTTAGGGCAGCGTGCGAGTGTCATCAAACCCACCACACCATTACCGCAACCTAGATCAATAATACTTTTTGCTTTATTGGTTTGTGGTAAAAAGTCAAAAAAGAACCGTGCACCAATGTCCAGAGAATCCCGCGAGAACACATTGGCGTGATTACTAATGGTAAAATCAGTGCCTTCAAGAGGCCAATTAACAGGAAAATCAGCAGCTTTATAACCACCTTCCGCTTGGCTAATAATTAGGCGAGATTTTTTCACTGCTAAACTAGTTTTAGTTTCACCAATAAATTGCTCGAAAGCTTTAATTGTTGAATTATGTACATCTTTGGTTTTTGCTGCGCCAATAACCGGAGTGCCAGGTGCGAGTACTTCGCTGAGCTCAGATAATTGATATTGCAAGAAGCCCAATGTGCGTGGCACTTTTAAAATAACTAAATCAACGTGTTCAGGCAAAGCCGATAAGCTATCTAGCTGGCTAAATGCGGTGGTTGGTATTTTATTTTCTGCTAAGTTGTAAGCCGCCGCTTGGTGGCTAATATAAGAATCGTTTACTGAACAAACCGTTAATTGTTGTTTACTAAAATAACAAGACAAGGCTCCAAAACTATCATTTAAAATCAGCAAAGAGCGACAATCAGGATAATGTTCAGTAACATAGTCAATTAGGTACTCGTCTGCTGAATCCCAAGCTTGTAAGCTACGGTTTTTTTGATCCAAAGGAAAACGTTCAAGAGTAAATGTTTTATCGCCGAACTGTGCTTGCGTGGTCATAATAGTTAGTGATCAGTAATCAAATGATAGGTAAATTCTAACATGCAACGGCAAAAGGCCAACCCCCATATGTTACCAAATGGCTTTTACTACCAAGCAAAAGCGTTAAGTGCGCAAAAAAGTCTCGATTTATTCTACTATTTACGCGACTCACTGACTTGGCAGCAACCAAAAACGACCGTGTTTGGGAAAACGAACCCCATTCCACGTATGCAATGTTTTATTGCTGATGCTGGTGTACGTTACGGTTATTCTGGTTCGACATTAAATGTTGAACCATGGCCTGATGTATTAGATGCCATGCGACTACGATTAAATAAACAATTTGATGTTGGATTTAATGCCTTATTAGTTAACTTATACCGTGATGGGAATGATTGCATGGGCTGGCACGCCGATGATGAAGCAGAACTTGGCCATGAGCCTATTATTGTATCGATTTCATTAGGGGCTGAACGAGTATTTAAAATAAAACATAAAGTAACCAAGGAAGTCACTTCGCTTACGTTACACAGCGGGAGTTGCTTGGTTATGAATGGACTTAGCCAGCAACAATATCTACATGCGCTTCCTAAACAAACACGTTTGGCACACCCTCGAATCAACTTAACTTTTCGAACAATTTTTCAAAAATGAATATTTGTTGGCCTTTATAGTAGTGGCCTTGATATAGTAAGCACATAAATAACCAGTAAAATATGAGTGTTTTATGTCAATGCAACAACAGATTGAAAGCAAGTTAGCTGATGCGATTGCGTGTAAGCACCTTAATGTGGTGAACGAAAGCCATATGCATAGTCGTGGTAGCGATTCACACTTTAAAGTAATTGTAGTAAGTGAAGAGTTTAGCGGTAAACGTTTATTGCAACGCCATCGTCAAATTAATGAAGTGCTAAAAGATGAGTTAGCGAATCATATTCATGCATTGGCTATCCATACTTTTACTCCTGATGAATTTACAGAGCAAAGTGGTCAGGTTGCTGACTCACCGACTTGTTTAGGTGGCTCTAAATTAGATTAGCGGCAAGGTCTGAGAGTACACAAAACTCATCAGACCTGTATTTTTACAATTAGCCTTTAAACTAGCGCTAATTTTTATTGAGATAAATATAGGATGATCAATGGTCATTAAGCCTAAAATTCGCGGTTTCATTTGTACTAACGCCCACCCAGTAGGTTGTGCAGAGCACGTACAAGAACAAATTAACTATGTAAAACAACAAGGCGCATTAAAAAAAGCCCCTAAAAATGTATTAGTTATTGGTGCTTCAACTGGCTATGGCCTTGCATCTCGTATTACTGCTGCATTTGGTGGCGGTGCTAAAACTTTAGGTATTTTCTTCGAAAAAGAAGGTACTGAGCGTAAAACCGGTTCTGCAGGTTGGTATAATACTGCTGCATTTCAAGCGGCCGCAGACGCTGAAGGTTTATGGTCAAAAAATATTAATGGCGATGCGTTCTCTAACGAAATCAAACAAAAAGCGATTGATACAATTAAAGCGGATTTAGGCAAAGTAGACCTAGTTATATACAGCCTTGCATCGCCGCGTCGAACTGATCCAAATACCGGCGAAGTTTACTCATCAACGCTTAAGCCAATTGGTAACTCAGTTACGACTAAAAACTTAAACACCTCAAAACGTGAAATTGATGCTATTACTGTAGAAGCTGCAAACCAAGATGATATTGATAACACTATTAAGGTGATGGGCGGCGAAGACTGGGAAATGTGGATTGATGCATTAAAAGAGGCTGATGTACTAGCTGATAACTTTAAAACCAGTGCTTATACTTATATCGGTAAAGAACTAACATGGCCAATTTACGGTCACGCGACTATTGGTAAAGCGAAAGAAGATTTAGATCGCGCAACCGTAGCAATCAAAGAATCAACTAAAGCATTAAACGGTGAAGCTTATGTATCATCATTAAATGCAGTGGTCACCCAAGCAAGTTCTGCAATTCCTATTATGCCGCTTTATATTTCAGCGCTATTTAAAGTAATGAAAGCGGATGGGACCTATGAAGGCACGATCGAGCAAATTCACGCGTTATTTACTGAGAACCTTTATGGAGACTCACCACGCTTTGATGACGGCGGTCATTTATTCCAAAACTACAAAGAGCTGGAAGATGATGTACAAGCGCGTATTCAAACTGTGTGGGACAGCGTAACCACAGAAACAATAGACGAATTAACTGATTACGTGGGTTACCACAATGAGTTTTTACGTTTATTTGGGTTTGGTATTGATGCTGTTGATTATGAACAAGATGTCGATCCAGTTGCCGCTATAGCTAACATGATTGATTAATTCAGCCATGTTTATTTGAAAAGTCGCTATGGCGACTTTTTTTATTGATAAATTTTACTTTATCGTTATTTAGCGGATTAATTTCCATCCCACCTCGCAAGCAATAGCACTTTGGTCTATATTGAATTTTATTCAAATGCGGCTAATAGGTTAAATAACTGCTCCTGTCGTATAAATTTCATAATTACACTCGCATAGTGACCCTGATTGATGTTAAAATTCGGGCAATATATGTGAGGAATTTTACTGCGTTGCTTGTTTTGTAATTTAAACAGGCGGTTCTTCGTTATCTTGAATTTGGCTTAGGGTTATCAAGAAAAGCGACGTGGTCGGTACGATTTTTCAGTTTCTTTCCGTTAATGTAGTGCAAGTGCGTATGATCAACATAAAAAAAGGTCTGGACTTACCCATAGAGGGCGCGCCTCAGCAAGTTATTCATGATGGTTCTACCGTCAAACGTGTAGCTGTGCTAGGTGAAGAGTTTATTGGTATGCGTCCAACCATGCATGTTCGTGTGGATGACCAAGTTAAAAAAGGCCAGGTACTTTTTGAAGACAAAAAGAACCCAGGTGTATTATTTACTGCTCCAGCTGCTGGTACAGTAAAAGAAATTAATCGTGGTGCAAAACGTGTGCTGCAATCTGTCGTTATTGAAATAAACGGCAGTGAGCAAATCACCTTTGACGCTTTCTCGACTGAGCAACTTTCGAGTCTCGATCGTGAAAAAGCCAAAGAAGTACTGATCCAGTCAGGTCAATGGACAGCATTACGTGCTCGTCCATTCAGCAAAGTAGCAGCTGTGGATGCAAATCCTAGCTCGATCTTTGTGACGGCTATCGACACTAACCCTCTTGCTGCAGATCCTGCAGTGATTATTGCTGAAAATGTACAAGCATTTGAAGCAGGTTTAGCTGTAGTATCACGTCTGACCGATGGTAAGGTATTTGTTTGTAAACAAGCAGGTAGCCAAGTACCTAGCTCATCAATTCCTCAAGTAGAAGTACATGAGTTTGGTGGCGTACATCCGGCTGGCCTTGTTGGCACACATATCCATCACTTAGATCCAGTATCGGTAAGCAAGCAAGTTTGGCATATCGGTTACCAAGACGTTATTGCCTTTGGTCACTTATTCCTAACTGGTGAAATTAGCACAGACCGTGTGATTTCTCTTGCTGGTCCGCGTGTTAAAAACCCACGTTTAGTGAAAACTCAACTGGGTGCTGCTTTAGATGATTTAGTTGCAGGCGAATTAGAAGACGGCGATAACCGTGTTATCTCTGGCTCTGTTTTAGCGGGCGCTACTTCACAAGGTCCTCAAGCATTCTTAGGTCGTTACCACATTCAAGTATCGGTATTACTTGAAGGTCGCGAAAAAGAGTTGTTTGGTTGGATTGCTCCAGGCACAGATAAATTCTCTGTAACACGTACTTTCTTATCACACCTAACACCGAGTCGTTTATTTAAAATGACAACGTCAACAGGTGGTTCAAAACGTGCCATGGTACCACTTGGTAGCTATGAGCGTGTTATGCCTTTAGATATTTTGCCAACGCCTTTATTACGTGACTTAATTGCCCGTGATTTGGATAGTGCAATTTCATTAGGGGCGCTTGAACTTGATGAAGAAGATTTAGCGTTATGTACCTTCGTTTGTCCAGGCAAATACGAGTATGGTTCAATCCTACGCGATTGCTTGACTACGATCGAGAAGGAAGGCTAGAGAGATGGGTTTAAAGAAATTTCTAGAAGATATCGAGCCGCATTTTGAAGCCGGTGGTAAACATGAAAAGTTTTATGCGCTGTATGAAGCAGCTGCAACTATTTTTTATACCCCTGGTCACGTAAATAAAGGCGCGACACACGTTCGTGATAACATCGACCTAAAACGCATGATGATTTTAGTGTGGATGGCGACGTTCCCTGCAATGTTTTTTGGTATGTTCAATATCGGTCATCAGGCCGCTGGTGCATTAGCACAAGGTTTTGAACTAGCAAATTCTTGGCAAGTTGGCCTGTTCCAGATATTTGGTGGTGAATTAACTGCTGAATCCGGCTGGGGCGCTAAAATGTTTTATGGCGCATGTTTCTTCCTACCTATTTACGCAGTTACATTTGCTGTAGGTGGTTTCTGGGAAGTTATATTTGCTTCAGTGCGTAAGCATGAAATTAACGAAGGTTTCTTCGTAACGTCTGTGTTATTCGCGCTTATCCTACCTGCAACCATTCCTTTATGGCAAGTTGCACTAGGTATTACATTCGGTGTAGTAATCGCTAAAGAAATCTTTGGTGGTACTGGTCGTAACTTCTTAAACCCTGCATTAGCGGGTCGTGCGTTTTTATTCTTCGCATACCCTGCACAAATTTCAGGTGACACAGTATGGACAGCAGTAGATTCATTCTCTGGTGCAACTATGCTAGGTCAAGCGTTTGTTGGTTCACTTGATTACAGCAACATGGCTCTTTGGTGGGATGCGTTTTATGGTTTCATTCAAGGTTCAGTAGGTGAGACATCTACACTTGCATTGCTAGTTGGTGGCTTATTCCTCATTTACGTACGTATTGCTTCATGGCGCATCGTGCTAGGTGTGTTCTTGGGTATGGTGGCAACAGCATTCTTATTAAACGCTGTTGGTTCTGATACTAACCCAGTATTTGCAATGCCTTGGCATTGGCACTTTGTACTTGGTGGTTTTGCTTTTGGTATGTTCTTTATGGCGACAGACCCTGTGTCTGCAGCATTTACTGACAAAGCAAAGTTCGCATATGGCGCACTAATTGGTGTGATGGTAGTAATGATCCGTGTAATTAACCCTGCATTCCCTGAGGGTATGATGCTAGCAATCTTATTTGCTAACTTATTCGCACCATTGTTCGATCACTTCGTAGTGCAAGCTAATATCAAGCGGAGGTTGGCACGTAATGTCTAGTAATAACGAATCAATCGGCAAAACGCTAAGCGTTGTTGTAGCACTATGTTTAGTGTGTGCAATCATCGTATCGTTTGCTTCAGTTCAGCTTCGCCCTTTACAGCAAGCTAACAAAACGCAAGATATTCAAAAAAATATCTTGGCAGCTGCGGGCATTGATGTGTCTGGTTCTGTATCAGAAACTTTTAAAGCTAAGATCGAAACTCGCCTAGTTAATATGGAAACAGGTGAGTCTCAAACTGGCGAAGCAGTTCAGGCTAAAATCGACGCTTTCGATTTTGAAAAAAGCAAGTTTGATCAAAAAATTAGCTTTGCATTAAAAGCAGAGGGCATTAAGGATATCGCTGGTATTCAGCGTATGACTCATGAGTCTCCTGCATATATCTCGAAAAAAGCAGACGGTTCTACAGATGCTATCATTTTACCAATCCAAGGTTATGGCCTTTGGGGTATTATGTATGGTTTCTTAGCGCTTGAAAGCGATGGCGAGACAATTAAAGATATTAACTTTTATAAGCACGGTGAAACACCAGGTCTAGGTGGGGAAATTCAAAATCCACAATGGACTGCTAAATGGGGTGGCAAAGAGCTACCTATTGATGTAGTAAAAAGCGGCGCTAAAAATGATCATCAAATTGATGGTTTATCTGGTGCAACTTTAACTTCAAATGGTGTTGATCACACAGTTGACTTTTGGACTGGCGAAAACGGCTTTGGTCCTTTCCTTGCGAGAGTACGTGAAGGAGCGTTGAAATAATGGCTGATACTAAAGAAATGAAGTCGGTCCTATTTGGTCCGGTACTGGCAAACAACCCAATCGCATTACAAGTACTTGGTATTTGTTCTGCGCTTGCGGTAACGTCGAGCTTAAAAAATGCTTTAATCATGTCAATCGCATTGACCTTGGTAACAGCGTTCTCAAGCTTCTTTATCTCAATTATTCGTAACCAGATCCCGTCATCTGTACGTATTATCGTGCAAATGACCATTATTGCATCATTGGTAATCGTTGTTGACCAAGTATTACAAGCCTTCTCTTATGCTACGGCGAAAGAGTTGTCTGTATTCGTTGGTCTAATCATTACTAACTGTATCGTAATGGGTCGTGCAGAAGCATACGCAATGAAGTCGCCGCCAGTAATGTCGTTCCTTGATGGTATCGGTAATGGCTTAGGTTACTCAGTAGTGTTACTGACTGTTGGCTTTATTCGTGAACTATTTGGTAAAGGGTCATTATTTGGTGTTGAAATCATCCCTCTTGTACAAGATGGTGGTTGGTATCAACCTATGGGTCTATTGATTTTACCGCCTAGTGCATTCTTCATCATTGGTTTATTCATTTGGGTACTTCGTACTTATAAGAAAGACCAAGTAGAAGCGAAAGGGTAAGGGGCAGACTGTGGAACATTATATTAGTTTATTCGTAAAAGCAGTTTTCATTGAAAACTTAGCTTTGGCCTTCTTCCTAGGTATGTGTACTTTCCTTGCAGTATCAAAGAAAGTTACAACGTCTATCGGTCTAGGTGTGGCAGTTATCGTGGTACTGGGTATCTCAGTACCAGTTAACAACTTGGTTTATCATGCGGTTCTTGCACCTGGTGCACTTGAGTGGCTTGGTTATCCTGACGCGGATCTTAGCTTTTTACGTTTCTTGACGTTTATCGGTGTTATTGCGGCACTTGTACAAATTCTTGAAATGGCATTAGATAAGTTCTTCCCAGCACTTTATAACGCGTTAGGTATCTTCCTACCATTGATCACAGTTAACTGTGCAATCTTTGGTGCGGTATCTTTCATGGTTGAACGTAACTATAACTTCACTGAATCAGTGGTTTATGGTATCGGTTCTGGTGTGGGTTGGGCGCTAGCAATTACTTTGCTTGCTGGTATCCGTGAGAAAATGAAATATTCAGACGTGCCAGACGGCTTACGTGGTTTAGGTATTACCTTTATCACTGTTGGCTTGATGGGTCTTGGCTTTATGTCATTCTCTGGCATTTCACTTTAATAGGTAGCGAGGATAAATCATGAGTTATGAGATTTTCTTAGGCGTTGGTGTTTTCATCGCTATCGTTGTACTGCTAGTTTTAGTCATCATTGGTGCTAAATCTCAGCTAGTTGCAAGCGGTGACATCATCATTGGTGTAAATGGCGATCCAGACAAAGCCATTACAACATCTGCAGGTACCAAGCTTTTAGGCGCGTTATCTGAGTCAGGTATTTTCGTATCATCTGCATGTGGTGGCGGTGGCTCTTGTGGTCAGTGTCGTGTACACATTCATTCTGGTGGCGGCGATATCTTACCAACTGAACTTGATCACATCTCTAAAGGTGAAGCCCGTGAAGGCTGTCGTTTAGCGTGTCAGGTAAATGTTAAAAACGACATGGAAATTGAACTTGAAGAGTCAATTTTCGGTGTTAAAAAATGGGATTGTGAAGTTATTTCTAACGATAACAAAGCAACTTTCATTAAAGAGCTTAAACTACAGATCCCTGATGGCGAGTCAGTACCGTTTCGTGCCGGTGGTTATATTCAGATTGAAGCCCCTGCGCATCACGTTAAATATGCTGATTTCGATGTACCAGAAGAGTATCGTGGCGATTGGAACCATTTTGGTTTCTTCAAGCTGGAGTCAAAAGTAGACGAAGAAACAATTCGTGCTTACTCAATGGCTAACTACCCAGAAGAAGAAGGCATCATCATGCTTAACGTGCGTATCGCTGCGCCGCCGCCAAGAGATTTAAGCTTACCTTGTGGTAAAATGTCATCGTACATTTGGTCACTTAAAGAAGGTGATAAAGTAACTATCTCTGGTCCATTTGGTGAGTTCTTTGCAAAAGATACTGATGCTGAAATGGTATTTGTAGGTGGTGGTGCTGGTATGGCACCTATGCGTTCACACATCTTTGACCAACTTAAGCGTTTGAACTCTAAGCGTAAGATGAGTTTCTGGTATGGTGCACGTTCTAAGCGTGAAATGTTCTATGTTGAAGATTTTGACGGCCTAGCGGCTGAAAATGATAACTTCGTATGGCATACCGCGCTTTCAGATCCACAACCAGAAGATAACTGGGAAGGCTATACTGGCTTTATCCATAACGTGTTATTTGAGAACTATCTTAAAGATCACGAAGCGCCAGAAGATTGTGAGTTCTACATGTGTGGTCCTCCAATGATGAACGCCGCTGTTATCACTATGTTGAAAGACTTAGGTGTTGAAGACGAAAATATCTTACTAGATGATTTCGGTGGCTAACACCCGTATCAAAACAGTTTAGTTTTGGTTAGAATATCAGCCTCGTAGCAATATATGTTACGGGGCTTTTTTATTTCCATTACTTAAGTAGGCTGCTATGAATAGAGTTTTTCACCGACAAGGCATGATTGCCATCTTTTTTCTTACCCTCACTTTACTCATTAGTGGCTGTGGCCAAAATGATGAGCCCCAAGAGTTATACCTTGAAGGTAAAACTATGGGTACTACTTACCATATTAAGGTCTTCGCCAAGCAACAAAAGCTGGATTCATTAAATTTATTACCAGAAGTAACTCTGTTGCTCAAAGATATAAATCAATCAATGTCGACTTATATTGATGATTCTGAAATCAACACTTTTAATCGTCTTCCCACAGGTCAAGTTATGCCTATTAGCCGTGATTTTAGAGCAGTTGTAAGCGAGTCCATCCGCTTAGGTGAGTCTACTAAGACTCTTGATGTGACCATGGGACCACTGATTGATTTATGGGGTTTTGGTCCTGATAAAAAACCAACAAAACGTCCAACAGATGAAGAACTCGCAGCCATGGTTGCACAAATTGGGGTTGATAAACTAATACTGACTGAGCAAGGCCTGGCGAAAACAGTAGCGGGGTTAGAATTATCATTTTCTTCTACTGCAAAGGGTTATGGGATAGATAAAGTAGCTGAATTATTAGAAAGCCATGACTTAACTGATTATATGGTTGAGATTGGTGGTGAGTTACGTGTATCAGGTAAAAAACCGAATGATCAAGATTGGCGTATCGCTATTGAGCAACCGGATGCTGAGCCTGGTGTGCGTAAAGTGCACCGTGTATTAGCGCCGGGTAATAACGGCATTGCGACATCGGGTGATTATCGCATTTACTATGAGATGGATGGTATTACCTATAGCCATTTAATTGATCCGGCAACCGGTATGCCAAGTCGCCATGATCTAGTATCGGTTACTGTATTGCATCCATCAGCGATGACAGCTGACGGCCTTGCAACAGCACTGACTGTGATGGGGATGGATAAAGCCAAAGCCTATGCTGAAAAAAATGATTTACCGGTTTATCTGATCGGCAAATCAAAAGATGGCTTAGTGACTTATTCGAGCCCTGCATTTAAACCCTATTTGTAGCGCGGTTTAAATCAGTTTATAATAGCAACAGCTTGGTGATTATCATCAAGCATTATTTTATTGCTGATCAATAGGGGCTAAGCAATGTCACTTTTTCTTCTTACGTTTGGTTTACTGCTTTTAATTGTCGCAGCGATGGCTGTGGGCATGATAGTGCAAAAGAAATCTATGGCCAGCAGCTGTGGTGGTTTAGGCTCTGTAGGCATTGATAAAGCCTGTGATTGTGATGACCCATGCGACAAACGCAAAAAGCGTATGGCAAAAGAGCAAGTTTGGAAAGAAAACCAAATATTATAAGCTCGTGATAGCTAGCAAATATACATTAAAAAGCGCCTCTTTAATAACAGGCGCTTTTTTAATGCCCACTTACGGCTAAAATGTGGCAAGTAATCGACCACTGCGACAATATGTCACACCCAGTGAAGCTCGTATGGACTGTATAATATGATGTATTCCTAATCGTTTATTCACTGCAGGCATTGATTATCAATTAACAACTTAATTAACAACGCAATTAAATTTGGCTGCGACACTGCGTGCGCTTTCTGATTACGAATTAGCACTAAGTAATAGCCAAGGACGATATGGTGACTTTTCACTACTTAGGCTTAAAGCAACTTATGACGTTAATTCGGCACTGATGTTAAGCACGCAAGTTGATAATTTAACTGATGAGTATTATGAATATGTATAGTGGGATGACTCGTAAACTCTGCATAGCCCAGCACAAGGTCGTGCTATATCTGTTGCAATTAAGTTTAAGTATTAATGGGTAAGCAGTTACTCGCGTGGCGCAAGTTGGCAAGGCGACTTCATCTATGGTTGGGGTTAAGCCTTGGCATGTTTTTTGTGATCCTTTGCTTGTCAGGAGCTGCACTTGTTTATTATCCGCAAATAGATACCTGGTTGCATCCGGAATTAGCAAATGCAGCGCAGCAACCGTGTGATTACAACACTGCATTAAAAACATTACGCATGCAGTATCCAGATAAGCTGGGACCGTGGCGGTTTGAAGTAACCCCTGAACAACAATTCATTCCGGCGCGCTATTATAACCCTCAAGAGACTCAAGGGCAGGATTTTGCACCTATGATGGTGTGGTTGTCAGCTGATGGCAGCACCTTGCTCAGACAGTCATTTTGGGGCGATTACCTAGTAACTTGGCTGTATAACTTGCACTTTACTTTACTACTTGGCAGTACAGGGACAATTATTGTCGGTTACCTTGGAATTGGCAGCGCGCTCTTATTACTCACAGGTTTAGTTGCGTGGTGGCCTAAGTCAGGTTTTTGGTTGAGGCAATTGCGTTTTAAGCGCCGCGCTGCTTTATTAGGACGCATGTACGATTGGCATAAAACAATCGGTTTAGTGGTGTTGTTACCCTTGCTTATTCTTACTAGTACCGGTGCGATGCTAGCCTTGCCCAAAGAGACCAATGGCTTGCTTGGCTGGGCACTGGGTAAAGTCGAAAGTGCTGCAAGACCAGCACCACAGTTAACTTTTTCAAACCCGCAAATTAGTGTTACTCAGGCTGTGAAAATAGCACAAACACAACTGCCTAAAGCGCGACTTGCATGGATAGAAACTCCCAGCGTAAACCAAGGCTATTATCGACTGCGCATGCAGGTAAGTGATGATAAATCGACACGTTTTCCAAACAGTTATATTGATATTAATCCGCGCTCAGGTGAGGTAGTGAAGGTCTTCGATCTTAGGCAGCAAGGAACAAGTAACCAAATCAAAAACTGGCTACATCCACTGCATAATGGCAGTGTAGGTGGGCTAAGCCTTAAAGTACTATGGATCATCGCCTCGTTGGCAAGTTTAGGGTTGGCTTGGCTAGGTTGGTATCGTTATTATCTACGTAAAAATACAGCCAAAAAAGATCGCAAAAAATAACAAGCCCTGAGAACAGGGCTAACGTACTTAAATTTAAAGTTTTATAAGTTGACTACCTAATACGGCGTATTCGATGTGTTTATCGTTGCGTAGTAAAAAGTGTGCTTTAGCTCCACGCTTTAGCATCGTGGTTTAAATCTATTCCTTGCGCATTAAAACGGGTTTGCAGCTGTGCGCCATCGGGATTGACCATAGGAATGATCATCAGTGATAGTTTGTTTTGCCAATTTTCTCGCCATGCATTATTTTTTGTTTCGATTGCATAGCTTAAAAAATCCGTTAATGCGGCACTTGCCGTATTTTCATCACCATGCATTTGGCTCCACATCATAACTTTGATTGGCCCCGAGCCAATATAAAATACATCAATTGATTTACCTAAGAATGATTGACCTAAATTTTTTCGCTCTATGCTGGGGTGAGCAGCTAACGTATCTAGTAAAGGAGCAAGATCAGCGTGTGTAATCGCTGCTTTGTTTAATCCTTTAATTTGGTGCATTGCGATTGGTGCGGCAGTTAAGCTAAATGAGTAACTAAGTAAGCCAACTAGTATGGTTTTGCGAATCATATTAATATCCTGTTATTCTTATTTTGCAATTTTTTGAGAATATAATATTAAACTGGATCGGTCCAAAATTATCTTCACTTTAAGTGAAATCATTTCTCATAACTGTGATGCTTAGCGGGCTTTGTTTTCAATTGATTGTTTATTATAAAATAATATCTTTTGATAAAGTTTTTTGTGAACATTTAAGTTGATTTTAGGGTTAAAATTTAGACTAAAGTCTATGAGTTAATTTTTTTCATCTATCAGATTTATTTTTATCAGTTGTAAGCTTTGAGCTATTACACTAAATTTAGTTTCAAGGAAGCGAAATGAACAAGCCGCTTACAAAGAATCTTTATAATTGTGTGTGAAGATGTTGTCAAAGGCGGTTCAAGTTTAGTACAAACTGGGCTTGAACTGTTTTTATTTTACTGCCACATGATTGGACGAACTGAAAGTTTGTCACTGAATTACAGTGTTTATTGAACAACGCTAAAACTGAATCTTTATAATTGTGTGTGAAGATGTTGTCAAAAAGACAGTTCAAGTTTAGTTAACCTGAGCTTGAACTGCTTTTATTTACTGCCACGCGATTAAATGAACTTATTGTTCATCAGTGAATCTACAATACGTATTGAAAAATATTAGAACCGAATCTTTATAATTGTGTGTGAAGATGTTGTCAAAAAGACGACTCAAGTTAGGGGATAACTTGGCTTGAGTTGCTTTTTATTTTAACCGACATGCAGTTAGATGGCGAAGCAGCCAATACCAAATTCAATAGCGAATACGCTATTAAACGAATCTTTATAATTGTGTGTGAAGATGTTGTCAAAAAGACGACTCAAGTTAGGGGATAACTTGGCTTGAGTTGCTTTTTATTTTAACCGACACGCAGTTAGATGGCGAAGCAGCCAATACTAAATTCAATAGCGGTAAACGCTATTAAACGAATCTTTATAATTGTGTGTGAAGATGTTGTCAAAAAGACGACTCAAGTTAGGGGATAACTTAGCTTGAGTTGCTTTTTATTTTCTAAAAGCCGCCAATTATCATTTAAGTTATTTTTAAAGCGCCAGTATGGCGCTTTTTTTATAGCTGCAATTCAACATATTAATAAAAAGTTAGCCCGCTATGTTGTTTTATACTTGTAGCTTGTGTTGACTTTGTTATAATCCTCTCGAAATTTCAGTAATTACTGAAACTTTATTGATGAAGATCATAACAACGAAGTGGAAAATAGCGTAAAGCCAGTCGCTTTACTTCGTAATATATAACCAATAAGGCCATATACGTTTGAATTCGCAAAATTGTCCGCCAGCAAAAACGCACTCTACGCTTAGTAGATGGCAGTTGCGTGCGCGTGCACTTTTTGCCGGACGAGAGCTATTTTCTGTATTAGTTATTTTATTAATTAATTCAGCCATGCTGGTAAATGGTAGTATTGAAGATGCGACAGAGCTAAAAAGCTTATTAACTGAAGGGGCTGTATATGAGTCATCTTTAATTAATGTATTGGGCTTTTTGGCATATCCAGTTGTGTCGTGCCAGTTACTCATTGGTTTATGTTGGTTGATTTTTCACTTTTTCCCAGCGCGTCGTGCTGGGGTTATTTTACGCAAAGCAGCCTTTGCTTTTCGTCAAACAAAAACATCTTTAGTAGTACACAGCGCTCATGGTTGTCGTGCTCCACCTCTTGTTAATGGTTGAACGCTACTCGTTATAGATAGTTTGGCTTTTTAACTAATCTGCTGATTCTGTCCGCTGTAATAACGCTTAGCCGCAGTGTTCCTGCGATTCAACCAACACCCTCAAATTCCTTTATTGCTTTTTTGATGCTTAGTATTTTTTATGGCGCTAAAAAGTTACCTGAGGAATATTCAAACCGTTGTTTTTACGCTTTTATTTAGAGTTGTAGGGGCAGCACATATCAAATTTTAGGTTGTAGGATAGTCCTTTGTTAATTCGAAACCTCTGTAATATTGCTCTGGGCACAACTGTGCTCGCACTGACTGGCTGTAAAGGCGGGGTGCTTGATCCAAAAGGGCAAGTTGGGATAGATGAAAAAAATCTGATCATCATTGCCACTGTGCTGATGTTAATTGTGGTTATTCCTGTGATTGTGATGACCTTGTACTTTGCGTGGAAATATCGTGATGGCCAAGAGCAGCAAATTTATGCGCCAAAATGGGCACACTCAGGAAAAATTGAAGCCGCAGTCTGGGCCATTCCTATTGTGATAGTAATTGTACTGGGTGTCATTACTTGGCAATCAACGCAACAGCTTGACCCTTATAAACCGCTTGAAGGTAAAGGCAAACACTTAACAGTTGAAGTGGTATCACTGAATTGGAAATGGCTGTTTATTTATCCTGAGCAAGGTATTGCTACGGTTAATGAATTGGTATTTCCAGCCAATGTACCAGTGGAATATAAAATCACCTCAGAAAGTACCATGAACTCATTTTTCATCCCACAACTAGGTAGTCAAATCTACTCGATGGCGGGCATGGAAACTAAGTTGCATTTAATTGCTAATGAACCGGGTACGTTTAAAGGCTTTTCTGCTAACTACAGCGGCGCAGGTTTTACTGGTATGAAATTTAATGCCATAGCTACGCCAACGCAAGCTGACTTTGATACGTGGGTAAACAAGGTGAAAAGCCAAGCTAATACGCTCACTAAAGCGAATTATGATGCACTGGCATTACCGAGTGAAAACAACCCGGTGACTTATTTTGCTGATGTTGATGATGGCTTGTTCCACACCATCATTATGAAATATATGCAAGCACATGGTGATATGAACAAGATGCACAGTGCAATGCCTGAGCACAGCGGTCATGAAAATCACACAATGCACAGCGAGGGCGAGGAATAATTATGTCGTTATTTGGAAAATTATCGTTAGATGCCATTCCGTTCCATGAACCTATTTTGATGGTGACAATGGCGGTAGTAGTGATTGCAGGGGCATTGATTGCAGCTTTAGTCACAAAATATAAAAAATGGGGGGTGTTATGGCACGACTGGATCACCTCAATCGATCATAAACGCTTAGGCGTGATGTACATTATCCTTGCCTTGATCATGCTGTTTCGTGGTTTCTCAGATGCCATTATGATGCGGGCACAATTGGCGCTTGCTACAGGAGGCGCAACGGGTTATTTGCCGCCAGAGCATTATGACCAAATCTTCACCGCGCATGGGGTGATCATGATCATCTTTATGGCGATGCCATTTATGATTGGTTTAATGAACATTGTATTGCCACTGCAAATTGGTGCGCGCGATGTAGCATTTCCGTTTTTAAATAATTTAAGTTTTTGGCTTACTGCCGGTGGTGCAATATTAATTAATATTTCATTGTTCTGTGGTGAATTTGCAAAAACTGGTTGGGTGGCTTATCCGCCGCTATCGGAGATGTCTTTTAGCCCTGGAGTCGGGGTCGATTATTATATTTGGGCACTGCAAATATCAGGTATTGGTACACTATTAACGGCAGTAAACTTTTTAGTAACAGTGTTTAAAATGCGTGCCCCTGGTATGCGTTTAATGCAAATGCCAATTTTTACCTGGACATGTACATGGGCAAATATCTTAATTGCTGCGTCATTCCCAATCTTAACAGCTGTGTTGACTATGTTAACGCTAGACCGTTATTTAGATTTCCACTTCTTTACTAATGAAGCTGGCGGTAACGCCATGATGTACATCAACCTGTTCTGGGCTTGGGGTCATCCTGAAGTGTATATTTTGATTTTACCTGCGTTTGGTATTTTCTCTGAAATTATTTCCACTTTTACTGGAAAACGTTTATTTGGTTATAAATCTATGGTTTATGCCAGCGGTGCAATTTCTATCTTAGGTTTTATTGTTTGGTTACACCATTTCTTCACTATGGGGTCCAGTGCTAATGTTAATGCTTTCTTTGGCGTAATGACCATGGTCATTGCGGTGCCCACCGGAGTGAAACTGTTTAACTGGTTATTTACTATTTATCGTGGTCGTTTACGCATCACAGTTCCTGTACTTTGGACACTTGGCTTTATGGTGACCTTTACCATCGGCGGGATGACAGGGGTACTACTAGCAATCCCAGGTGCTGATTATGTATTACACAACAGCCTATTCCTGATTGCACATTTTCATAACACCATCATTGGTGGTGCGGTATTTGGATACTTGGCAGGTTTTGCATTTTGGTTCCCTAAAGCAATGGGCTTTAAACTGCATGAAGGTTGGGGGAAGGCGTCTTTCTGGTGTTGGTTAATTGGTTTCTTTGTTGCATTTATGCCGCTATACGTACTTGGTTTCTTAGGTATGACACGTCGCTTAAACCACACCAATAACCCAGATTGGAATATCTGGTTGTACATTGCCTTTGTCGGTGCGGTGATCATTATGTTTGGTATTTTGTTCCAAGTTGTACAGCTTATTGTGAGCTTTAAAAATCGCGAAGCATTAAAAGATACAACCGGCGATCCGTGGAATGGTCACACGCTTGAGTGGTCAACATCGTCACCACCACAGTATTACAACTTTGCTACTATCCCACATGTGCATGACATTGATACTTGGACTGATATGAAAGAAAAAGGCCAAGCGTATCAACAACAAGCAAGCTATGCGCCTATTCATATGCCAAAAAATACTTCGGCAGGGGTGATGATGAGTGCGTGTTTTACCACATTCTGTTTTGCCATGATTTGGCATATTTGGTGGTTGGCAATTGTCGGTGTTATTGCTGGCATCACGGTATTTTTTAAGCGCTGTTACACCAGTGATGTTGATTACTACGTGCAACCAGAAGAAATTCTTGAAATTGAAAGTGCACATAATAAAAGTGCAACAACATTTAACCAAGGTAAGGAGTTCAGCGCATGAGTGCTACCTCTGCAGATATAAATATCATCAATCATGATGCCCATGCTCACGAGCATCATGATACTGGTGGCGATACGGTATTTGGTTTTTGGCTTTACTTAATGACCGACTGCTTATTGTTTGCCTCATTTTTTGCAACCTACGCTGTGCTTTATATGAATACAGCGGGTGGCGTATCTGGCAAAGATATTTTTGAACTGGACTTTGTAGCGGTTGAAACTGCTGCATTGCTACTAAGTAGTATCACTTTTGGTTTTGCGATGATCTCAGCTCATGCGCAAAAGAAGGCCGCTACATTAACGTGGCTGGCAATTACTTTTGCTTTTGGTGCTGTGTTTATTGGTATGGAAATTTATGAATTTCATCATTTAATTGCCCATGGTAATGGCCCGCAGCGCAGCGCATTTTTAACCTCGTTCTTCTCTTTAGTAGGCTTACACGGTATGCACGTAACCGCTGGTCTAATTTGGATGGCGACGATGATGATCGAAGTATCACGTCGTGGTTTAAACCCAGCAACCGTTACACGTTTAAGTTGCTTAAGTTTGTTTTGGCACTTTTTAGATGTGGTATGGATCTGCGTATTTACCGTTGTTTACTTAATGGGAGTGATGTAATGAGCCACAGTGAATCACATGTATTTAATGAGCTACATACACAAAGCCATAGTGATGCTTCACATGGCAGTGTTAAAGACTATTTAATAGGTTTTGTTTTATCAATCATTCTAACGGCCATTCCATTTTGGGCGGTGATGAGCGGTACATTGTCAAAACCAACCACATTTGCCTGTGTTGTCGTAATGGCCATTGTGCAAATTTGGGTGCATTTAAAATACTTCTTGCACCTGAACTTTACCACCGAAGACGGTAAAGCCAGTTCGTTATCGTTCATCTTCAGTGCGCTGATCATCGTCATGGTGGTTGGCCTGTCTGTATGGATCATCTACGAATCGAACGCCATGATGATGTACTAGCCCCAGCTAGTACGTTTTCGTAAAGCAAAGAATAGGGGAACTGCAGATGTTTCGTCGTTATTTAAAGGTCACTAAGCCCGGTATTATCATGGGTAATTTGATCTCGGTTGCGGGTGGGTTTTTACTCGCCTCGCGTGGTGATATTGATGGCTGGCTAATGCTTGCTACATTAGTTGGCTTATCGCTGGTGGTAGCCTCAGGTTGCGTGATCAATAATGTGATCGACCGTGATATTGATATTCGCATGACGCGCACGCGAACACGGGTAACCGTTACCGGTGAAATGTCTGCAACCACGGCTTTGCTGCATGGCACAGTACTTGGCTTACTAGGCTTTGCTTTACTAATGGTTTTTACTAACTGGATTGCGGTATTTTTTGCTGTGTTTGGTTATGTCATATACGTGGGTGTTTACAGCTTATATATGAAGCGTCGCTCAGTGTATGGCACGTTTATCGGTAGTTTATCAGGAGCAGTACCACCAGTGGTAGGGTACTGCGCTGTTTCAGCACAGTTTGATGTTGGCGCGTTGATCTTATTAGTAATGTTTAGTTTGTGGCAAATGCCGCACTCTTATGCGATTGCTATTTTTCGCTATAAAGACTACCAAGCTGCGCGTATTCCGGTATTACCGGTAGCGCAAGGTATTGATAAAGCTAAACATCATATTGTGTTGTATATCGCGGTATATGCGTTAGTGGTAATGTTATTAACCATTGGCGGTTATACCGGTATGGCTTTTTTAGCTGTTGCTTGCACTACTAGTTTTTGGTGGTTATTAATGGCGCTGCGAGGTTATCGTCGTAATATTGATATTAGTGGTTGGGCACGCCAAGTATTTGCGTTTTCAATTGTGAATATCACTGCACTGAGTATCGCCATGGCAGTTGATTACCAAAATATTGCCCCGCATCTGTTTGCTTTTAACTAATTACTAAACCGAGTTTATTTCAAAGTTAACCAAAGGCTCTAAGATCTCCGAGGAGCCTTTTTTCATTTTTATAGCACCGCTAATTGATTAACTCAGCAATACTGAGTTTCCCCGCTAACATTAAGCTTTGTTTTATGGCTGCACGTATTTCAGCAGGCTTGTTTTGACTAAGTTTAAAATTGCCACACCAGTGACTAGGAATAAATTCAATAAAGCTTAATTGTTGGTACATTACATGGCGATGCTGTACGGGTACCTCATTAATTTGCCATTTATCTGTAGCATGCTCAGTAAAGTGTTGCTCAAAGTGATCGGTTAGTCGTTGCATGATCTGTTCTTTGTGCTGTTGGTCTTTAACAATACGCACTTTAGCTGTCACATAAACACTCGAATAAAGCCAACTAGGTAGGGTTTTATTGTGTGCGTAAGCGGGCGATAAATAGCAATCATCGCCACTAAACAATAGCTTCACTGATTGACCATCAAATGATGACAGGGGATTATATTTGGCCACATGGCCGATAAAAACCTCGCGAGCTGGGTCATATAATAATGGCACGCGGCATATATCATTGAGTTGGTTTTGTGTATTAGGCATTAAAATGGTCGCCAGTGGATAGCTATTTACTAACTGTTGTAATTGCTTGCTATCATGTTGTTGAAAATGGGCCGCTGGGTACATTATAGTTTTCCTTCTAACTGAGATTTTATTGTCGGCCATTGCTCGTCTATAATACTGAACTGAGCGGTGTTTCGGTATGAGCCATCAGCAAGTAACCTGTCTTTATAACTAATGCCTTCAAAGCGCGCGCCAAGGCGTGCTATAGCATTACGCGATTTTTGGTTTTGTTCATGGGTATTAAAAGCAATACGCACTAAGCCTAATTCTTCGAACGCATATTGCAGTAGCAAGTATTTAGCGTGGGTATTTACAAAACTACGTTGCCACTTTTTAGCAATAAATGTGTGGCCAATCTCGGCGCTGTAATTTTGTTTATCTAACCTAAATAAACGTGTAGTACCAAGCACCTGCTTACTTACTTTATCAACTATGGCGTAGACTATTTGTTGTTCGGCATTAAACTGCGCTGTATTGATAAACCAATCATCGAGAGTTGCACGGGTTTGGGTGTAATTCATTAAAACCCAACGCCATATTTGTGGATCTTGGCCTGCTTGATATAGCCCCTCTAGGTGGTTTTGTGTCAGTGGCTCTAAAGCCAGCTTATTGGTTTGATGAATGTGTTTTGTAAACATGATAAGCCCCATATTTTGCTATTTATGAATAACAAAGGTACGCTACTTTGGTCAGTAATAAACAACCAGTTTTAGCTTTTTAACTAGACCAGTTTAGAGTGTTTTTGGAGTCGTAATGCAGCCGTTAGTTATTGAATTTGATGAGTCCGAGCCTGCCAAATATTTGCAACTGGCCAGCGCGATACGTAGTGCCATAATGCAAGGCAAGCTTGCGCCAGGGGTAAAACTCAGCTCGGCGCGTGTCATGGCAAACACTTATCAGCTCAATCGCCATACAGTGATGAATGCTTTGCAATTATTAGTAGCGGAAGGCTGGCTTGAATCTCAGCAGCGCTCAGGTTATTGGATCATCAAGTCATTGCCCATTCAAAGTAGTGTTAGTACCTCAAGTACTCCAATACTGAAAGTAAAACCTTATCAATTTGCTAAAACATTGGCTGTGCCTGCTGCTGGAATGGATTTAACTGCGTATAAATATAACTTTGCTGGTGGCTTGCCTGATCTTGCCAGTTTCCCACAAAAAGAATTTAAACGCTCCGTCAGCCATGTGTGTAATCACTTAGATATCAATCAACTGCATTATGGGCAGGTCAGTGGTAACGAGCAATTAAAAGCTCATATTTGTGATTACTTATACAAAGCGCGTAATTTAAACGTAAGCGACGTATTGATCTGCAATGGCTCGCAAGAAGCACTGTTCTTAATCGCAAAAGCGTTTATAAAAAAAGATGATTTTGTCGCAGTAGAAACGTTAGGTTATCCGCCAGCAAGGCAAGCATTTGCAGCTTGTGGCGCGCAATTGGTTGATATAAAACAAGACGATGAAGGCTTATGTGTTGATGATTTAAAAGCCCAGCTGGAATTTTATCCAATTAAAATGCTTTACTTAACGCCGCTGCACCAATATCCAACTACCGTGACCTTATCGCCAACGCGGCGCTTGCAAATTTATCAACTGTGTTATGCCCATAACGTGATGATCATCGAAGATGACTACGACCATGAATTTCATTATCGCTGTCAGCCATTGCAACCCATGGCCGCCGATGACCCCGCGGGCATCGTTATTTACCTATCGACGTTTTCAAAGATTATGTTTTCAGCTGCACGTATCGGTTATATCTGCGCAGCGCCTGAAGTATTAGCGCAATTAACTGCGTGGAAGCAGCTGATTAACCATAAGAACGATGTGATCATGCAATTAGCTGTGGCGCACTGGATGAAAGAAGGTGGCTTTGAACGCCATTTAAAGCGTATGACCAAACTGTATAAACAGCGCTATGAAGCGATGGATGCCTATTTAATAGAGCTACAAGCACTTGGGCATCCTATAGAATATAAAAAGCCCGACGGCGGCATGGCGATGTGGGTCAACTTTAATAAAGACACTCAGCACTTAAAAGCGCAGTTAGCAAAGCAAGGTATATATTTACAAACCCAAGCCGAGTTTTACTTTACCAACTCAGTACGTAGCTTAAAACCCATAAACTATAGCTATGCTCGGCTTGGTTTTGCAGGACAATCGAGTGAGAAGATGCAGCAAGGTTTACAGCTTGTAATGCAGGAGTTGTATGCCAGTGTACGAAAATAATATAGTAGAAAGTTAATCATAGATAACTTTATTGCTATTACTTTTGTTATGGCTTTAGTTATTAATTTTTCATAATCTGGATCTATATATAACTTTAAATATTTTATTAATCAGTCGGTTAATCATATAAGAATGTGATTAAAAACTGAGCTAACATGTGGTGGGAGTAGGGGCTATGGACAACAAGTAAGACAGCTTACAGTTGAGTTGCATAAATTGAATTGGGGGGGACTTAAATTTACAATGAGATTTAGTGTTCAAATTGAGTACTTGCTTGATGCTATTTTAAGGAACCAGTTCATCTTAGCAACATCAATTACTTCAGTGGATTTAAACCAATTCGAATAAACTAATAAATAAACCTGCTTTATCGTGAATAAAAAATTAAGGGGGGATGATTATAATAGCTTTAACGTGGTTTTTTCTTATAATCCAATTAGTGGTTTTATTGATGACGCTAAAGAGTCATTTTTATATTTATCTTCTACTTTTCATTATAAATACACTTTTTTTATTTTTTATAGAAAACGTAAGTATGAAGATGACGTATTTTTGCCACTTAGAATTGCTTTTTATTTAGGTTTATCACTTTTAGTATTTGCAATTGCATTTAGAATTTTAATTTTTTTAGAAATTGTTGATTAGAAGAAAAATAAATCGTGTCAGGTCTTTCTTTTTGCCTGTCAACTTATTTGAACTTGAATTAGAGTAAATACCTGTACGTAGCGGTAGTTGGCGCACCTTTAGCTAAAACTTCCGTGGAAACATGACGTGAGGTGACGGCTTCACCAGCACGAGCTATAACGCTATGGGTAAACCCACGTAAATATTAAAAGATATGCAAACCCTCAACTTTACTTGTGGCCCGCAACATCAGCGTTTTATGTAAGTGAACGCCAATGACACCACGTATTACAGCGACAAACTTTACGAAGAAGAAATTGACTGCACAAAAACCACGAACAAATAGGGTTCAGCTCACTTGCTTCATAATAGCTTGTCATAATTCCTCAGTGACGGTTTTTCGATGCTGGCATATAAGTAGTGTTATGAAGCAATAAACCTGAATCTGTAATTTCAAAGAGTATAGGTCGAGTGTAAAAAATGATTAATGTAATTTTTGTAATGATGGCAGCAATTACCTCAAATGAAGTCTTTATTAATAAAGCGCTGAATGGTTGTCCAAAAAAAGAAAATTTGATTGAACATGTTTATAAGTCAGAAACTATTTTCAACGATGCAACGCAGCTGTATGTTTTTTATCCTAAAGAATTTTCAGGCTTGAAGATTGAAAGTGTAATGTTTTTACTTAATAAAAAAGATAGTCGATTATCTTTATACTCTAAAATTGAAGAGTATAAAGAAAATAATAAATTCGTTGTCTCTGCAATTTGGTTTGATTCTAATTTATATTCTGAATTAATAGCTAATTTTGAATATCGCTCAAATGAAAGTGGTAATGGAGAAGTGTGCGTGCTTTCGGTAGATATTCCGTTTGAGAAGTTAGTTAAGAATTGGAGTGGGGGAAATTAGATTTTCATATTAATTTAAAATGTTAATTATATTATTTAGCTCGGTTTATAATAACGCTTTAAATGATAATTTGAGACAAGCTGGATGGTTTGGTTAAGTGAGTAGCTTAATCGGGTGGGAGTGTAACTTTAACGACAGATAGCTATTATGGGAAATCAAAAATATATGGCTGTCCCTTTTCTTCTGAACTAAGCCAAATTGAAGGGCAAGCACAAAAAGTACAAGTAGCCCATACAGATATGCTTGGCTCTACGGTGCTTATTACAGATCAACAAGGTAAAGGCATTGGCCAATACATTTATGATCCGTGGGGCAAGCAGCAACAAGTTTATACAAGCCAAGCGCTCACCAGCAATGCGATGTTATTGTCGCAAATGCGCAGCTTCACCGGCCACGAACAAATGGATAAGCTGGAAGTCATCCATATGAATGGCCGTATTTATGATGCCAATATAGGTCGTTTTTTACAAGCGGATCCCTTTGTCCAGTTCCCTAATTTAACGCAAAGTCATAACCGCTATAGTTACGTGTTAAATAACCCGCTGACCTATAACGACCCCAGCGGTTATTTCTTGAAAAAGCTGATGAAAATAACGGGGCTTACATCAATACTCAAAGCCATTGCCAGTATTCCGATACTTGATGCAGCTGTAGGGATTGCATTAAATTTTATCCCTGGATGCCAAGTTTGGTGCGCGGCTCTTTATCAAGGTTTAAAAGCGTATGCTGTCACGGGGGATTTTGGTGCAGGCTTAAAAGCAGGTATATTAACGGCGATGACTGCGGCTGTTTCAGGGGAAATTGGTGCTAAATTAGACTTTGATGTTGGTGGGTGGACTGCTGTTCAAAATGTGGCATCGCATGCGATGGTAGGAGGCGTTTCTGCAGTCTTGCAAGGTGGTAAATTTGGTCATGGCTTTGTCAGCTCCTTAGTCACCGCCAGTATGAAAGGATTTATGAATCCAAAAACCACTGAATTTGGTAATGCATATAGTCGTACCGCGATTGCAGGGGTTGTGGGCGGCACCGTGTCTAAACTTACGGGTGGAAAGTTTGCCAATGGCGCCGTCACCTCAGCAATGCAATGGTGGTATAATGCTGAAGGAGCAGGGGCTGTTGAAGCCAAAAAGCAGCAGATTAAAGAACATGCACGAGCGGTTCGTGAACATTTAGCTAAATTAAACTATAGAGATATAGGAGATCGAGCTAAGATAGCTGGATGGGCTATCAGGGGCGGCTATACAAAAGGTAATGGAGCGAATATTGTGAGGTCTAGTCTTGTTGCTAGACGAATTCGGACTTTTATGATAAACGACCTAAGTGTGGATGCATTTAATGAGTTGTTACCTTCAGCTATGTCGATTGCCAGTGGCGGCATGACATTAATAGGAGATCCCGAGCAAACAATTAAACAAGCTGTTGGAGTCTCTCTACCTAATATTGGCGTGATGGCTCAAGCTGACGGGGCCATGGGGCTATGGGCGGCGGCATCGGCGGCAAATAATTATTATAGCCGTTCAGACAGTTTTAAAATGACTCTCAACAAACTAGATAGCCGCTCGTTGAAATATTATGCAGAAAATTGTGGAAGTGCATTCAGATGTTAAAAAGAATACTCCAAACTATTCTCTTAGGTTTATTTTCTAATATTTGTTATGCGGGGTGTAACTTGTCTGCATCTGATGTTGAAGTTATGAAAATTTATCGTTTTATTGATAAAAGTCCCATTGAATCTTTGAAACATTTTAATCTAGAGAGTTCTGAGGGTTTGGAAGTGGGTATACCTAAAGACTCTAGCTATTATAGTGAAAATATAGGCACGGACGAGCGACCTCTAGTTGTGAATATATATGAAAATGATAACTACGAACTTCATTTTACAGAGATGGTAGTTAACGCGCTACCAACTATAAACCTTGTTAATAATAATTACTTTGATGTTTTGATTTCCATTATTAATGATTTTAGAAAAGATAATACCTTGTCCTGTAAGCCTAAAAAAATCGCAAATTATTTGGCTCTTACTTCACTTATTGTACATTCAGGGTCAAAATATATTGAGGTTTTTTCGTCTAAAACTGAAAATGTAATTGTTTGGTATCACGAAGGCGACTGGAAAGATGCGAGCTTTATAATTAAGACCAAGTATAATGATCGGATCTTAATTGGTGGGGTTTTAGAAAAGGAAATAAATAAATAAATTTAAATAGAAATGGTGGGGTCAGGTCTTTCTATTTTCCTTTGTATTTTATTTGCGATTACAGTTTTGTAGTAATAGTTAAAATAACGTTGTTGAGAGTTTAATATAGAATTAGTAGGGTCAGGTCTTTCTTTTTGACTTTTATAATAAAAGGCAAGATGCAAGACCTGACCCTTTGACTGCTCACATTTAGTCCCTTTGGGTTGGATGTTGCTATAACTTATGGGCCGGGTGTGGTATCTAATACGTCTTTCGGTTTTGATATTGGCTGGGGAAGCGGAGCTAATATGGTACATATGACAACGACGCGCCAATAGATTAATCGGAGGAGATTTAGTTTATGTTTGAAATCTATTATCAGTCCGATTTTATGGGCACCAAATTTAGTTTTTACTTAACACTTGTTTGTTCTGTTCTACTATTATTGTGCTGCCCGAAAATAAAATACTGGTACGAGAAGAAACTACAATTTAAAAAGAAAGTTAACTTCTGGCTTGGTTTCTTATTTGTATTTGGCTTTTTTGTAATGCAGTCACTTTCATTTTATGGCCTAGTATCAAAATCTAATGACATAGACTCTGGAAGTTATTCTACAGTTGAAGGAATTATTGAAGATATTCAAATTGTTGAAAGAAATAGTAGAGAAGAGACTTTTACAGTTGGTGGAGTACGCTTTAAGTATAATGATTACGGAACAGAAAGCATCTTTTTTGCGAATAGAAAGCATGATTCAGATACAATCCAAGAGGGACGAGTTGTTAAAATTTCTTACCTAATAGAAGGAAATGAAAACCTAATTTTTGAGTTGAGTGTGAAAAAGAATAAATAGGGTCAGGTCTTTCTTTTTGACTTTTATAATAAAAGGCAAGATGCAAGACCTGACCTTTTGACCCTTTAGTGACTCTTTTCCTAAAGCGTTAGATGCTGCAGATCCGACAAGTGCTCTTGCTCAAGTCGGCTTAGTTTCAGATATTGTTTCAAGCGCTACTTCATCTTTTCCAATAGCTTATGGGACAGCTACACTTGGAGCTGTTATACAAATAAATACGATGTGGGACATTCAGTCAGTTCAAAGTTTTTATTGGTCTGAACCTACAAAATTTGAACAAAGCTTCTCAGATAATAGGTTTTTATTAATTAACTCGCATTACTCAGGAAAGTAAATATGAAATGGTTTAAAGTTTTAATACTAAGTTTTGGCTTGGTAGCACCAGGTATAGCTGCTAAAAGTTTTCAAGAATTGAATGAATGCAAAGATGAATTGAAAACCAATTTGGGTACAATGCATATGGACTGTTTGGGGTTCGAAGTTTTTTCCGAAAAGCTCTTTGACTCTGATTTAAGCTTTGAATCCGCAGTAGCACAATTGAAAATTATAAAAAATGGTCCTAGAGATACTGATATCTCTACAGAAGATAGAGTATTAATCAGTTTTTATTCTATTCATGGAATTGAAGTTATAAAAAGTTTTTTTTTACTAAATGATAGTATTGTGTTGTTCTTTGATAATGGTATTCAATTATACTTTTTTCAAGGAAAAACTTGGAAAGTTTTAACGTTGTCTAATTAGTTCAGAGTTATCAACTTATTTAATACTTAAGAATACTTAAGAATAAATAGGGTCAGGTCTTTCTTTTTGACTTTTATAATAAAAGGCAAGATGCAAGACTTGACCCTTTGACCTTGATGCTTTGACCCTTGATTTCAGTAATGTATATCACCGCTTTTACTTTTTGAACTTACATGATTAATACGGATAAAGATGATTATGAACATTAAATTTGTTTTTTTATTGGTTTTATTATTACCTCAAACGTTATTGGCTAAGTCTTATGAGTCTTCCGCTGTTGGGGTTATAAAGAAGCTAGTCACCTTTGCAAATTATGGCAACGGCGATGTGTATGTTACTTTGCCAGTAAACGGTACTATATGCAAAAGTGGATGTTTTATAAGCAAAAACAGCAATGGCTATGAATCAACATTTAGCTCATTGCTTGCTGCTTATCAAGCGCAAACTCCTATTACAATCCATGGATTAACAGCTAGTGATAAAAGGTGGAGTGGATCAAGCCTCCCGGTTTGTGAAATATATTCTGTTGAATACCTAAGGTAGCTGGAAATAATTATTAAAAATAAGGATTACTATGAAATTTAAACAATTGGCTATCGCCTCACTATTGTGTAGCACAAGTGCGTTTTCTCAAGGGTATTTAACCCCATTAGGAAGTGGTATTGAAATTGATAAATGAAAAAGAGTAGGGTCAGGTCTTTCTTTTTGCCTTTTTATTTTATTGCGATTACAGCTTTGTAGTAATAGTTAAAATAACTTTTTTGAGAGAAAATGGGGTCAAATCTTGACTTTAGACATCAAGTGAAGAGAGTAGGGTCAGGTCTTTCTTTTTGACTTTTATAATAAAAGGCAAGATGTAAGACCTGACCCTGCAGGTGTGCACATTCAATAAATGAAATTGAAAAGTCTTATATAAGGGACGTTGCACCAAAATGCGGGGATACAATGAGATGTTGGTAAGATTATTGATATTACTAATGATAAGTATTTCATCAGTGGCTTTTTCATGTGAAAAAACAATAGAGGCAATAAAACTTATAGATCTTAATTATGTTACTGATTTAAAGGTACCGTTCAAACAGTTTCAGATTGAAACGGAATCAAAAGTTTTATTTGAGCGTGACATATTAACGGCCAAAGGGGAGTTTATTAGCAAGGAAAAGATTAATATTGGAGCACGTACTTTTGAAGTACATAATTACCGAAGTGAACGTTATGATATTAGTTATAGTATAGATAAAACACCATCAGTTGAACATGAAGGTAGTCACTTCAATAAGCTGCTTAATTTAATCGATGGCCTTTATAAATTACCTATATGTAGTGCGGACTTTATAGATAACTGGCAGAACTTAGCTGTCACTTTAGAAATTTCAAGTAAACCCAAAGTTCGCTATATTTATGTTGATAAAAAAAACAGACAAGTTGTTTTATTCGAAAATTATGACTGGCACAGTTTTTACCCATCAAAAGATAATACAAAATTAATAATCGGTAGTGGTTACCTAAAAGAATAAATAGAGACAGATATTTCCTTTTTTTATCTTTTATTGCGATTAAAGCTTTATTATAAAATTTAAAATAACGTTGTTGGGAGTTTAATATGTTTAAAATTAGTGTTTCCTTGTTATGTGTTTTTTTTCAGTGCTGCTAGTTCAGTAGCAATGAACTGATGATTATTGGCGTGGTGAAGGTGTTGAAGTAGATAATGCAAAACCTTCAACGGGATAACCATTGGATACAATTTCATGGCAGTGATGGACGCTCTTATGTTTACTACTGGGGAGAGCAAGTGATGCCTGATGAACAAGCAAACATGTTTTTCAATGTTATTAACAACATTTCACATATCTCGTTGAGTTTTTAGTCACTTTGACTGCAAACCTTCAACATCAAAATAGAGCGGCTTTAAGGTGCCACAGTTGGCAAATTTATAGGTGAGTTCCCCAATACTTGGGACGCGTTTTGATGTGCGAAATTTTTGCAAACAGGCATTGGTTAAATCTGCAAAAATAAGGTGATTAAAACTCGGTGCTTGGGTAATTTTATGGATATAAATTCGCTCATTATTTTTGAGGGTGATCATGTCGTATTCTTGCCACTGCGATGATTCGTTCAAATCAGTTAATTCCCGCGCATAAAGTAATTTACTCATTACAATAGGTCTATGTTGATAAACCAAACTGCCATCGCGCTGGTAGTGTCCGGCATACACATCTGCCGTAATTGTTAGTTCTTCGCCACGCATTAGCCGTTGAATATTAAATGGTTGTGGTTTGATAGTAATAAGCTCTGCATCACGTACCAGGCTTAAAAAAGCGACATCTGGGTTTTCAATTTGATAAACAACTTGTACATCGTGAGGTAATTTATAAGTCGGTAGGCTAACTGCAAAAATACGCGAGCCTTGATTAACGAGCACCATAGCATGCTCTGCATTGTAAGCTGGGTTAATCGGCGGAAGCTCTTCTTTTACAGCTTCTTCTTCGGCGTTGGCAATACTTGACATAAATGCAAGTAACAAAATAAACAACAGTCGCATAATGATCTCAATAAAGGTATGAATTTAAAGTGTAGTTAAAAATACTGTTTTAGCAGTTTTATACTCTGCTTTTAAAACAGCGCAGCTTGCTCTATAACAATTGCGTGGCGTTTTGCAAGGCGCAAGTGATCTCTGTCATAACCTCCGCCAATCACGCTTGCCACTGGCGTATTGTGCTCAATACAGCGCTTAAACACTAAGTGATCACGTTTTTCAATGCCTTGCCAGCTAACATCAAGCTTACCTAAGCCATCTTGTTGCCAAATATCAACTCCGGCATCATACAGCACTAAATCAGGGTTAAGTTCTCTGAGTAAAAAGCGCAAGGTATCATCAACAACCCCTAAATATTCATCATCTTGCATATTATTAGCTAAACCAATGTCGAGATCGCTGGCGGATTTGCGAAATGGAAAATTCTTTTCACAATGAATCGAGCAAGTATATGCATAAGGTTGGTGTTGTAATATGGCTGCGGTGCCATCGCCTTGGTGTACATCTAAGTCAAAAATCAATACATTGGTCACTTCAGCTGATTGAATCAGCGTTTGTGCAGTAAAGGCTAAGTCGTTGACCATACAATAGCCAGAGCCAAAATCGCTGTGAGCGTGGTGTGTACCGCCGGCTAAATGGCATGCAATGCCGTGCTCAAGAGCTAAGCGCGCAGTTTGCAACGTGCCTTGAGGTGCGGTAAAAGTTCGTGCCATTAATTGTTCTGACCAAGGTAGCCCAATACGACGCATCGCTTTATCATCTAAGCGGTTATGCCATAAATCTTGAATGTAATTATCACAATGTACCAATTCAAGCGCCTCAGGGCTGCCAAGTTGAGGTGTTATTAGGTTGCTATTCGCCAAACCAAGTGCTTTTACTTGTTGGTATAAATGGGCAAATTTACTCATTACAAAACGATGGTTAGGATCAAAGTTAAACGAATAGTTAGGGTGATAAACCAGCGGTAAGTGTTGATTAAGAGCCATAGTCAGATTGCGTTGCGAATTTTCTCTAGGGTAACCTACAGGGCAATTTCAATCCAGTTACTTGCTTTACGCACTATGGATCAAACTCTCAAGTTCACGGTGCAGTAGTGTATCGTCAGCGAGGTTCAATTCAATTAAACGCTTTAAATGGGTAATACTATCTATATCAATATGGGTACATTTTAAACCTATATGTTGTTGTTCGATATGGCAAATAGTGACAGTCATCGCGATGATTACTTCACTTTGCGGGAGTTTAAAGGCAAGAATAGCACTACTGTTTTTTGTAAAGTTAAAGTTATTATTGCGACTAACCAGAGCGCCATTTAATGAGATATCGAGCAACTGGCACGGATAACTATGGGAATTATTGGTTAAATGCGCGGGAGTTGAAAATAAAATGCGCGTGTAATGTCGGCGGTTTTCCATCATTATTCCTTGTAGGAGTATTGGGATTAAGTGTAGCCTATTTTTTAGTCATTATGTGTAATTAATACCAATCGACTTAAATATTTAACCATTCTAGCGAGCTAAATAAAGCGCTAACTGCGTTATAAATTTTTCATGTAGAACAACTACATGTCAAAATTTATGTCTTGTTATCACTCCATTTATCTGTCGCTATAAATGGTCAGTAACTTAACACGATTGGTATAAGCTGAACTCTGGATCGTGAATCTCTGATCTATATTCCAGGTTAATAAAAAAAGCCCCACATAAATGTGGGGCTTAAAAAATGTTTAGAACCTAGAACTTAACCTATCTTTTTGTACTTAATACGCTTAGGTTGCGTAGCCGCAGTGCCTAAGGTCTTTTTAAGCCATTCTTCATATTCAGTGTAGTTACCATCGAAGAAGTTAATTTGGCCTTCGTCACGGTAATCAAGAATATGTGTTGCAATACGGTCTAAGAACCAACGGTCATGCGAGATACACATAACGCAGCCTGGGAATTCTAAAATCGCATTTTCAAGGGCACGTAATGTTTCAACGTCCAAATCATTGGTTGGCTCATCCAGTAGGATAACGTTGCCACCGGCTTTTAATAACTTCGCTAAGTGTAAGCGGTTGCGTTCACCACCTGACAAGTCCTTAACAAATTTTTGCTGATCGTTACCTTTGAAGTTAAAGCGACTAACATAGGCACGGCTTTGGAATTCAAAGTTACCAATTTTTAGTACGTCTTGGCCGTTTGAAATTTCTTGGAAAACAGTATTGCTGTCATCCATATTGCCACGGAACTGATCAACGGTTGCCAGTTCAACCGTTTCACCTAGGTTAATTTCACCGCTGTCTTGTTTGTCTTCACCACTGAGCATTTTAAACAGCGTTGATTTACCTGCGCCATTGGCACCGATAATGCCAACAATTGCGCCTTTAGGCACAGTAAAGCTTAGATCATCAATTAACACGCGATCGCCAAAGCTTTTCTTCAAGTTTTTAACTTCAATAACTTGATCACCTAAACGTGGTCCAGGTGGAATAAATAGCTCGTTGGTTTCATTACGTTTTTGGTAATCAGACTGCTGCATTTCAGTAAATTGCGACATACGCGCTTTTGACTTAGCTTGACGACCTTTTTGGTTTGAACGTACCCACTCAAGTTCTTGTGCAATTGATTTTTGACGGGCTTTTTCAGACTTTTGCTCTTGCTGTAGGCGCGCATCTTTTTGCTCAAGCCAAGAAGAATAATTACCTTCCCATGGAATACCTTCACCACGGTCAAGCTCTAAGATCCAGCCAGCAACATTATCAAGGAAGTAACGGTCATGGGTTACCGCCACAACAGTGCCTTCGTAATCATGCAAGAAGCGCTCAAGCCATGCTACAGATTCTGCATCTAAGTGGTTAGTCGGCTCATCGAGGATAAGCATATCTGGTTTTTCAAGCAGTAAACGACAGATAGCCACTCGGCGACGCTCACCACCTGACAAGAATTCAATTTTAGCATCCCACTCAGGTAAGCGCAGGGCATCTGCGGCGCGTTCTAATACGTTGTCGATGTTATGACCATCGTGGGCTTGAATAATTGCTTCAAGTTCACCTTGCTCTTTGGCTAGTGCGTCAAAGTCAGCATCTTCCATCGCGTATTCGTTATATACTTCATCAAGACGGTTAAGCGCGTTTTTAACTTCGCTGACTGCTTCTTCCACAGTTTCACGAACCGTTTTGCTTTCATCTAGAATAGGCTCTTGCGGTAAGTAACCAATTTTAGTGCCCGGTTGAGGATAGGCCTCACCTTCAAACTCTTGATCAAGACCGGCCATAATGCGCAGTAATGTCGATTTACCCGAACCGTTTAAACCAAGTACACCAATTTTAGCGCCAGGAAAAAAATGCAAAGAGATATCTTTTAAGATAGTGCGCTTAGGTGGCACAACCTTAGATACTCGACTCATCGAGAAAATAAACTTATCAGGTAAAACCATGGAAGGAGCCTTCAAATAATAATAAAAATTTCAATGTTGTATTGTAGTGGCTCACAGGTGAAACAGTCAACGAATCAACCAAATAACAATGTGCTAATTCGCGAGCAATACTCCTACACCGATTAAAGCAAGCAAGCCGCCTATTAACATTTTATTGGTAACGGGCTCGCGCTTTATAAAACCAATGCTCATTACAATTAATGGCGCGGTTGCGAAAATCGTTTGTGCAATGGCTGGATCGGTATATTTAACTGCGCCAAGTTGAAGCCATAAACCAAGGAAAGTGCCTAAAAACACAGCCGCAAAAAACCATTGTTTGCCGCTAATTCCCCTTAGAGTTAGTGCTTGTTTAAATTCACTGCTTTTAAACACTGCAACAACTAAGGCCACAGTCATCGTACCTGCTGCTAATCTAATTAATGCCGCCCATAAGCTACTCATATGCTCATTATTGAGTGCGCCTTTAGACATCACCATACCGAGCGCTTGGCAGATAGCAGCTGCAAGGGCACATAAAACACCTTTGCGATAAAGTTGATGATCAACCTGTGGCAATGTTTTTTCAGGCTTGATTGCTATTACTACGCCAATGGTTGTAAGTACAATACCGCACCATGCAAATGGCGATAAATAATGATTTAATAGCAGGATATTAAAAACCCCCACAAGGGCTGGAGCAAGGGACTCAATAACTAACGTGCGAGCAGGGCCAATATTTCGCAGCGCAGTAAAATAGGCGCTATCGCCAATCGCAATCCCAATCACCCCGCCAGCAATTAGCCAAAGCCAGCTTGTCGGATGATGTGGTAGTGCAGCGTCTTGAGTAATCGCAATAGTCACTAACATCATGGCACTTGCTAACACGCCTTTACTGATGTTTAGCTGCATAGGCGTTAAGTGATGGCTAAAACCTTTATATAAAATGGTCGAAAGCGCCCAAACAATAGCTGCTAATATAGCAAAAAGTTCTCCTAAGCCTAGCCAATCAATCACGTTTACCACCTTAAAATAAAATCAACAGGCGCATTATGGCGAGCGGTTTTTAGAATGCAAAAGAATAGTTAAAACAAACTCATTTGGACATCTAAACATCTAGAGGTTGAAATTTCCAGCTATCCGTTCATAATTAGCCATTGGTTAATTATGCCTTGGAGATGAGTATGCCTATTACCGTTAAAGATGAATTGCCCGCAATTGCGAAGTTACGTCAAGAAAACGTATTCGTAATGCCAAAAAGCCGCGCTAAAACCCAAGAGATCCGTCCGATGCGCTTGGCGATTTTAAACTTAATGCCTAATAAGGTAGAAACCGAGGTGCAATTTATTCGTTTGCTCGCTAATTCACCCTTACAAGTGAATGTAGAGCTTCTACGTTTAGACACTCATCGCAGCAGTAGCAATTCAGAGCAGCATTTAGACACTTTTTACCGTTATTTCTCTGAAGTGAAAGACAACAATTACGATGCATTACTCATTACCGGCGCACCATTGGCACATTTAGAATATGACGATGTAGCCTACTGGGATGAACTAAAAGTAATTTTAGATTGGGCGGAGCAGCATGTAACCTCAACATTATTTTCGTGTTGGGCGGCTCACGCGGGTTTATTTCATCATTATAATCTAAAGCGTGAACTAAAAGAAAATAAGCTCTGTGGCGTGTTTACCCATAAGTGTTACTTTGAACATGGAGCCTTAACGCGTGGTTTTGACGATACCTTTGTAGTGCCGCACTCGCGTTATGGTCATATTGATATTGAAAAAATTAACGCTTGTGATGACTTAGTTGTGCTGGCAGGTTCAGAGCAAGTAGGCGCTTACTTAATAAAAAATAAATCCGGCAGCCAAGTGTATATTACCGGGCATCCTGAGTATGATGCAGACACTTTAAAAGGCGAATATCAGCGCGATTTAGAAAAAGGCCCTGATGCGCCATTGCCTGAAAATTACTTTCCAGAGAACAACCCAGCTAACGAACCGTCGAAAACTTGGCAAAGCCATGCCTTTTTACTGTTTTCGAATTGGTTAAATTATTATGTGTACCAAACCACACCCTATGATATTAATTTAGTTAGCCAAGCCGTAAGGACTAACAACTATGCCGAATAATTTAGAAAACAAAAGCGCCGAGTTAATTGAAGCGTTAAAACAGCGTATTTTAATTCTTGATGGTGCTATGGGTACCATGATCCAAGAACACAAATTAGAAGAACACGATTACCGTGGCGAGCGCTTTAAAGACTGGCATGTGCTAATTAAAGGTAATAATGATTTATTAAGCATTACACAACCAAAAATTATTGCTGATATTCATCGTGGCTTTTTAAGTGCAGGTGCCGATATTATCGAAACCAACACCTTTAATTCGACTACAATTTCGATGGAAGATTACGATATGGCCAGCATCAGCCGTGAAGTAAACTTAGAGTCAGCTAAATTAGCACGCAGTATTTGTGATGAGTTTACTGCTAAAAATCCAGCTAAACCACGCTATGTTGCGGGTGTTTTAGGGCCAACCTCAAAAACCTGTTCAATCTCACCGGATGTGAACGACCCCGGTTATCGCAATGTCACGTTTGATAAGTTAGTCACCGCGTATGTTGAATCAACCCTTGCTTTAATGGAAGGTGGTGTTGATCTCATTTTAATAGAAACAATTTTTGATACGCTTAATGCAAAAGCGGCTTCATTCGCGGTTGAAGAAGCGTTTGAACAAGCAGGGCGCAAGTTGCCTGTGATGATCTCTGGCACCATAACCGATGCCTCGGGCCGTACGCTGTCAGGGCAAACCACCGAAGCATTTTATAATTCTATTCGTCATATAAAGCCAATTTCAATTGGCTTGAACTGCGCGCTAGGTCCAGATTTATTGCGCCAATATGTAGAAGAACTATCGCGTGTTTGCGAAACCTTTGTCTCTGTTCACCCCAATGCTGGTTTACCGAACGAGTTTGGGGAATATGATTTAGAAGCACCTGAAATGGCTCAAGAAATTATCGATTGGGGCAAGTCTGGCTTTATCAATATTGTTGGCGGTTGTTGTGGTACCACACCTGCACACATCAGGGCATTTTCGAAAGGGCTTGAAGGTGTTAAACCTCGCCTATTGCCAGAGCTTGAAGTGCGTATGCGCTTATCAGGCCTTGAAGCGTGTAATTTAAACTAAGGTAGCCGAGATGACACAAAAAATAGCAGTATTTACCAACGTTGGCGAACGTACCAATGTGACCGGCTCAGCCATGTTCAAACGTTTGATCATGGAAGAAGATTACGAGAGTGCGCTTAATGTTGCCCGCGAGCAAGTAGAAAACGGCGCACAGGTTATTGATATCAACATGGATGAAGCCATGCTGGACTCAAAAGCCGCCATGGTGAAGTTTTTAAATTTGATTGCCTCCGAGCCTGATATTTCTCGCGTGCCAATTATGGTTGACTCTTCTAAATGGGAAGTCATTGAAGCGGGCTTAAAGTGTATTCAAGGCAAGGCAATTGTAAACTCAATCTCGCTAAAAGAAGGTGAAGAGCCATTTATTCGCCAAGCTAAAATTATTAAACGTTTTGGCGCCGCTGCAGTGGTTATGGCGTTTGATACCGACGGCCAAGCAGATACAGCCGATCGCAAGTTTGAAATTTGTCAGCGTAGTTACCGCATTTTGGTGGATGAAATTGGCTTTGCGCCAGAAGATATTATTTTCGATCCCAACATCTTTGCGGTAGCAACTGGTATTGAAGAGCACGACAACTACGCAGTTGAATTTATTGAAGGTACACGTCGCATTAAGCAAAACTTGCCACACTGTAAAGTGTCGGGCGGGGTGTCGAATGTATCGTTCTCGTTTCGTGGGAATAACCCCGTGCGAGAGGCTATTCACTCAGTATTTTTATATCACGCAATTCAAGCGGGTATGGATATGGGGATTGTTAATGCAGGGCAACTCGCTGTGTATGATGATATTCCAGCAGAGCTGCGAAAAGCTGTTGAAGACGTTATTTTAAATACCGACCCAGGTGCCGGTGAACGCTTAGTAGAGTTGGCACCAAAATACTCTGGTATGGCGCAAGCAGAACGCGTAGAGGATTTAGAATGGCGCACATGGCCAGTTGAAAAGCGCCTTGAACATGCTCTTGTTAAAGGCATTACTACCTTTATAGATGAAGACACCGAAGAATGCCGCGCTGCTGCCGATAAGCCTATTCATGTGATTGAAGGGCCGTTAATGGACGGCATGAACGTGGTAGGCGATTTATTTGGCGCAGGTAAAATGTTCTTACCGCAAGTCGTTAAATCAGCGCGAGTGATGAAGCGCGCAGTGGCCTACCTAGACCCTTACATTGAAGCTGAAAAAGAAGAAGGGGCTACTAACGGTAAAATCGTGATGGCCACCGTTAAAGGTGACGTACATGATATTGGTAAAAATATTGTTGGCGTAGTACTGCAATGTAATAACTATGAAGTTATCGACTTAGGCGTAATGGTGCCTGCCGATAAAATACTGCAAACCGCGATTGATGAAAAAGCCGATATTATTGGTTTATCAGGGCTGATTACACCATCGCTTGATGAAATGGTACATGTTGCCAAAGAAATGAAGCGCCGTGGTTTTGAACTACCGCTATTGATTGGTGGCGCGACTACCTCAAAAGCGCATACTGCCGTTAAAATCGAGCCACAATATGACAAAGGCGTGGTTTATGTAAATAACGCCAGTCGCGCTGTAGGCGTGGTTTCTAACTTATTGTCGAAAGAGCATAAAGCTGAATTTTTAGCAAAAACCAGCGCTGAATATGTCAAAGTACGCGAGCAGCAAGCACGCAAAAAACCACGTTCAAAACCGGTTACTATTCAACGTGCCCGCGACAACGCCGCCAAGCTTGATTGGGATAATTACACTCCACCGGTGCCGAAAAAGCTGGGCGTGACAGAGTTTAAAAATGTCTCGATAGCCACTTTACGACAATACATAGACTGGACGCCGTACTTTATGACCTGGTCAATCGCTGGTAAATACCCACGTATCATGACCGATGAAGTGGTTGGCGAGCAGGCGCAAAGCTTATTTAAAGACGCTAACGACATGTTAGACGATCTTGAAAAGTCAGGCAGTTTGCAACCGCTTGGCGTAATTGGTTTATTCCCAGCTAATCGCGTGGGTGACGATATTGAAATATACACAGACGAAACTCGCGCTGAACTATTAACCACATCGTGCCATTTACGTCAGCAAACAGAAAAAACCGACTTTGCTAACTACTGCTTAGCTGATTATATCGCCCCGAAAGGCACGCCTGATTACTTTGGTGCATTTGCTGTAACAGGCGGTCTTGAAGAAGACGACTTAGCTGATGCGTTCGATGCACAGCAAGATGACTACAACAAAATAATGGTAAAAGCGGTGGCAGATAGACTCGCCGAAGCCTTTGCTGAGTACTTACACGAACAAGTGCGTAAAGAATATTGGGGTTTTGCCCCAGACGAAAACCTTGCGAATGAAGATCTTATTCGTGAAAACTATCAAGGTATTCGCCCTGCACCCGGTTACCCAGCGTGTCCAGAGCACACTGAGAAGAAGAAAATCTGGCAACTACTCGACACTGAAAAGCGCATTGGCATGCAGCTCACCAGCTCATACGCCATGTGGCCCGGTGCTGCGGTATCAGGCTGGTACTTCTCTCACCCTGAGGCTAAATACTACGCCGTAGCGGCAGTACAAAAGGATCAGGTTGAAGACTACGCTAAACGTACCAACATGACGCTGGAAGAGGCCGAAAGGTGGCTGTCGCCTAATTTGGGGTATGAGCCGGAATAGGGCAGCTTTAAGCGGTAAGTGATAAGTAAAAACGAGTCAAATTAGGCTCGTTTTTTTATGAATAATAATTGTATAAGCTGGTGATTTATTACCTTTGTTTGGTGGAGTTATTCAATGATGCAATTTAAGTCATGTTGGTAGGGGATAAGTCACTAAAATAGCATTATGAATTTATCTAGGCGTAAACTTATAATGATTCGCAACGACTTAAAAACTGTAATTATAACTGTAGGTATAAGGGGATTGTTTCTTGTCTTTGACTTTTACCTAACGCCTAGTTTCTTTACGTCTCCTTATTAATCAATATTTTAACTAAAGGGCTACACATGAAGTTTCTAAATCTCACTTTACTGTGCTTATCTCTACTTTTCGCATCAAATACGTTTGCGCTTGAGCAGCAGTATCATCAAAATATTTCATCTATTATTGCCGCGTTTAAAGATGATGATAAAGCGGCGGTTGCTGCGCTGGTTAGTTATCCGTTAAAGCGCAGCTATCCAGTGCCTGCTATTAATAATCAAGCTGAGTTAGTCGAACGTTTCGAGCAGGTATTTGATCCGCAGCTGATTGCACAGATTGCTAATTCAAATATCGATACTGACTGGGATAAGGTGGGCTGGCGCGGCATTATGCTAAATAGTGGCATCGTTTGGGTTGATAGCAACGGTAAAATTATCGGTATAAATTACCAAACAGCCAAAGAGCAGTTGCTAGCGAAACGTTTAATAGCAGCTGATAAACAAGCGCTGCCCCCAAGTGTTAATACTTTTGCAGAGCCTATTTTAGATTGGCAAACGGCTAAATTCCGTATTCGTATCGATGACTTAGGGGATGGAAACTTCCGCTATGTATCGTGGAGTATTGATAAAAAACTCAGTGATAAACCAGATATTGTTTTAGTTAATGGCGATATAAAGTTTGACGGTAGCGGTGGTAACCATAGCTACACATTTAACAATGGCCGTTACAGCTATGTATTACAAGTTACAGTGATCGGCTGTGATACCTCGCCACCAGGTTGGCTTGAAGTATACAAAGACGATAAGCGTATTTTGTCTCAGGATATTATAAACACTGGAAGTTAAAAGTTAATTATCTTAGATGCAAAAAAGGGGAGTGTGCTTCCCTTAAATATAGCGCGCTATTTTATTAAATACGCACTTTAACAAATGCCGCAATTGCATCGTCTTGGCAATGTGTGAAAAAACACTCTTGAAAACGAGCACCGCCAATGGCTTGTTTAATCAGCTCAGGGTCAATGGCTTCAAGTGCGCTTAAGTAATCTTTAGCTACATCTGCTTTTAGTTGATTTAAGATACATATGAATAGTTCGTTACCTATTGGCCATTGAGTTTGGTTTTAAATTTGCGAAGTTATGGTTATGCATTACTCGGTGCTAGCCACTCTTTAACTTTGTTAATCTTTGTTGAATTTTGTTAATGGGTTCTTTATTTTTAACTGTTTGGTTATATAATGCTGGTGCTAATGGATCATTATAATTAAAAATAAAATACAAAGGATTAGGGAATTGATTAAATTATCTTGCTTTACTTTACTCATGATGAGTGCTTATTCAGTAAATGCTACTGATGCAGAACACTTACAAAATACTCAAGAAAATACCTATGGTGATGCTGTTTTAGTTAACGGTCAAAAAATAAATTTTGATAAGTCACACTTCGATAGCTTAACTACAAAAGCTAAATTATCTACACCTTCAAAAAATAATACATCTTTTCAAACTGCTACTAACAACCAAAATATTGAACTTACAAGTGTATTTCGTGATTTCTCATTAGACAACTCTATGGGTCAAAAAGGCTTATATGTTACAGCGCTAACAGGGTTGAATAGTATGCATATTATATCTGCCCAACAGAGCAGCTTTAATATCATTGAATATACGAAGGATGAGTATCAGGTAACAGCTCGTTATGATTTTGACAGCAGTATTCAAGATACAGCACTGTTAAATGATAATGTGACTGATACCTATTATTTATATGTATTAGAAGGCAAATTTTTAAAAAAGGTTAATTTAGTCACTCAAAAGGTTGAACTAAGCACGGAGCTAACTTTTGATTATTATAATGCTGATTCAGTCGATGCTTTTGATATAAATAATGATGGCAAAGATGAGATTATTGTTTATAGAAACAATGAGCTGTTAGTGCTCAATGCTCTTGATCTGTCTGAGTTAGCAGCACTTAAAAATGCACAGCAAAAATTTGTTCTGGGATCATTTACTCAAGCTAACGTTAAAGAAATCCTATTTAGTGATGGTGCGGTTTTTCGGTTTGAAAATGATACGTTTGTGCTGCATAAACAACTTAATTTAAATGCTAGTGGCGAACACCTGATAGCAGTGGATATAAATAACGATGGCTTAGACGAAGTAATTAATGGGCAGAGTTGGAAAAGCATAGAGATGTTGAGCCCAAGTACAGAAAAAGTTTTGTGGACAGCTCAGAGTGGCCAAGATATTGATAAAGTTATTGTTGCAGACATCAATAAAGACGGCATCGATGATTTAGTTTACGGTGACGGCCAGTGGGGTCAGTTGTACGCGCTTTCACTTACAACTGGTATTGAGTTTTGGAGTATAAAAAATCCTGGACATGGTGTGTCAGGTATTGTCGTTGACGATTTTAACGGTGACGGCAAACAGGATATTGCTTGGGGAGCGGGTTATTCATCTTCAGGTGAAGATGAGTTTCAGATCCATAATGTGGATGATAAAACTAAGCAATGGTCTAAAAAAATTAAGCAATATTCTAATAAATCTTTAGCGCTTGCTGATATCAATAATAATGGAAGTTTAGATGTACTTTACACACTAACTGATAGTAATTCTCTATATGTTGTTGATACAGAAACAAAAACTAGAATTCTTACAAATATTGAGCTGAAAAATGACTGGGATAGTAATACTTTGATTACTACCGCTGATTTATTCAATGACGGTAAAAATTATATAATTTCTGGTAGTTCTGCAATATATGATGCAAATGTTCAGGTTTTTTCTCCTGATAGTGGTGAGGAGATATTTCAAACAAAGCTTGGTAGCGGTGATTATGTCAGTGCGTTAACTGCGTTTGATATCAACAATGATGGCAAGCTAGAAATAATTGTAGGCAATGGTGCTGAACATACCGGCAGTGAAGGGAATTTTTTCAAGGTCTTAAATGGACAAACAGGGGAAGTGTTAAAAATATCGCCCAGTTTGGGTTTTTCTTGGCGTGGAATGAGCTCAATAGTAACTGGAAGCTTTATTAACAATGACAATATCGACATTGTTAGTTTAGTGGATGGTTCTCTAGTTGGTTATGATTATTCTAACAATACCATTATGAAGGTTACCCTAAGCCAAAGCTTTAACGGTTTAGTTAATGTTATTGCTAACGGAGAACAATCTTTAGTAGCGTCTAGCTCTAGTGGGTCGCTGTATAAGGTAGCTTTAAACGGTCAAGAAACATTAATCGCTGAAGTGTGCCAAGGCACTTTAAATAACTTGGTATCAGTAAGAGCGGGATTTGTGCAATATTCGTGTTCAGATCAATTTGGTGAGTACGATTTAGATAATAATACGATTTCATATAGGATCGACAGAGCTAACGAAGCTAGTTGGTTAGCAAGTACGACGTTCAATAATGTTGACTATACACTGTTGTCAGGTAAGTCATTAGAAGTGTTTTCTAACCAAACGGCTGTACCTTTAACTAAACCAGATAATATTAGCTATTCAGGTCACGTGTTATCAAGTATTCAAATAGATTTACCTGTTGCTGATGATATTGATTATGTTGTATTGGATCAAAGACCAACCTTAGGCAAAGTAGAGTTCAGTGATAGGAAAGCGGGATTGTTGACTTATGTTCCTTCTGGAGTTGCAATCGGTACTGATGTGCTTAACTACTACACCGTTAAAGGGCGTGCGCGTTCGGCTGTAGCAAGTTTAACATTAGATTTGACAAATACGGCTCCGGTTGCAAATAACATGACACTGCAAACACATTGGAATACGCCACTTAATTTTAACCTTGAGGGGCTAGATGAAGATGAAGAAAATCTGGTATTTGATATTAAAAATACGCCTGCGCATGGGCAGATTCAGTTAATCGATGCTGCATCTGGGAGTGTTACATTTTCGCCAAGTGGGGAGTCACTTGAGCCAGTGTCAGTAAGCTATACAGTCAGAGATTCTTTAATAGAAACTAAAATACATAATGTAGTTATCGAGTTTAAAAATACGACTCCACAAGCTCAAAATTTAACCTATAAAACGTCTTATAATAGCGAAGTAAATGGCCGTTTTTCAGCACTAGATAATGACGATGATACGATTGAATATGAGCTAGTTACTGAGCCTAATTCAGGGAGTTTTAGCTTTGAAGCTGATACTGGGTTGTTTAAATTAACTCCAACAGAAGAAGAAAGTCATACGATTACTTTTAGCTATATCGCTAAAGATAAGTTTGCTAGCTCTGCGACTCAAACTGTCACCGTGAATGTTGAAGGTAAGCAAGGTGCGCCTTCATCTGAGTCTAGTTCAAGCTCAGGTGGTGGCATCTATTATCTAATTGCATTGCTATCGTTTTCTCTTCTTGGTAGACGCCGACAAATTTATAGTAAATAACTTACTATAGATAAAAAACCGCCAAGTGGCGGTTTTTTCATAAAAGCAGTTGCTATGCTTTAGGTTAATGGCCTTTCTCAAACTCATCAACTTCGCGCTCAGCTTCCTCTTTCGATTTACCGTATGCTTGTTGAATTTTACCAACAAGCTCTTTACGACTACCTTCAATTTTATCTAAATCATCGTTGGTAAGGTCGCCCCATTTACGTTGCGCTTTACCTTTAAGTTCTTTCCAATTACCTTCAATACGATCGCTATTCATAATTTACTCCTTGTATAGATAAGTGATTTTCTTGTCGTGTTCAGTTATTAAAGAGCAAACTCTATACCATGCTAGATATTTATTTTATTTCATTTTAAATCATTGCTTTACGATCTATTCTCTCGGTAGCTATTAGATTGTGTGTTTAATTATTACGTTAATGTGTGTAATTATTACGACCTTGAAAAGTAGGGATTGATTATTAATATTTGTGTGGGAAATTCACTTTTTAGAATTTTCCTTTAACTATTTCATATAAAAAAGCCAATGAAATTTATATATTACATTGGCGTGTGCGTATTAATTAGAGTCAGTACGAATACCGGATATATTTAAATACGCGCTTTAACAAATGCAGCAATTGCGTCGTCTTGGCAATGTGTGAAAAAACACTCTTGAAAACGTGGGCCGCCAATGGCTTGTTTAATCAGCTCAGGATCAATAGCTTCAAGTGCGCTTAAGTAATCTTTAGCTACATCTGCTTTTAGTTGATTTAAAATACCTGCATTTGTTACTTGAGATTCTTTACGCTCTGCAGGATACCCTTGGCCTTTTTCGCCGGTAAATGCTTTTTCGAATATGTATTTAATATTAAGCTCAGCGCCCCAGCCAAAGCCTTTGGCATAGGGTAAAGCGAGTGCATTGCCATTGTTTATTTGCGCAAACAGGTAGGCATCAGATGGGTCAATGCAGTAGCCACATGTTACACCAGGAAATGCATTGCTCGCCATTAACGCGCCTTGGCCAGTACCACAACCGGTAACTACAAAGTCTACCGCTTTTGAGTTGAGCAGTAGGCTTGCAATGATCCCAAGGTGAATATAGGTTAATCGATGATCGTTATCGCCATCCATACCTACATTAAATACTTGGTGATTTTGGGCATTAGCCACAGTGTTAAGCTGTTCAAGTACTGTAGGGTTTTTTGCCGCTTGACTGAATTCGTTCATTAATGCGATTTTCATTTGACTCTACCAATTTTGTTAACGTTGAGTTGATTCTACATATCAATGCTACCGGTGGCAAATATTGTTGTCTGTTACATATTATTACTTATGTAAGTTGCCTGAGAATAATTAGTAACCTATTCGAACTTTGAGTTTTGCTTCCCTTTTTCTAAATAGTGGCTATGCATAACTCGATGTTTTCAGTTTTTTGTTAATTACATAACAGCAGATGTTTTTATTCATTATTGTGGTTACCTTAATCCTAATACCCCTAGCTTGCTTTTTCTTTTATAAAAAACAGCATGTTAAAAACGTAGGTAAAATTACCTATTTACTAAAGCAATAGCTAGGTCAATAGTGTTGTTGAAGTATGTATTCAGTAAATACAATTAACCCTAGGATTATTAGTATGAAAAAAATGAGTAAACATATATTCACTTTAAGCGCACTTACCATATTGACCGCTTGCGGTGGCTCTAATCAAAGTGAACAACCAGACTCTATAGTTGTTAATCCGATAACCCCTCCCGTTTCAATTTCTCCTAAGCTTGTTGTAACACAAGGTACGATCACTGGCTTTGGGAGTATTTATGTTGATGGTATTAAATATAATACTGATACGAGTAATATTAGGAAAAATGGCTTAAACACTCAATTAAGCGCGCTTAGTGTTGGTATGAAAATTAGTTTTTCAGCGCAACAAAATGACTTAGACGAATGGGTTGCGCAAGACGTGGCATACGACACTGAAGTTGAAGGTGTAATTCAAAGTATTGATCGTAACAATAGTCAAATACAGATTGCGAATACAGTTGTTTTTTATAATGATTTAACGCACTTTATTGATACTTCAGAGACACTGATTGGTGTTGGGCAAAGGGTCGAGATAAGCGGCTACCCGCAAGCAGACGGTACTTTTTTAGCGTCATACATTAAAGCCGACACCGATGAAAGTAATGATGGGCATGAATATACCGCTGGGATTGTATCTAATTTAGACGAGGCAACATTACAGTTTACTATTAATGGCGTTGTTATTGATTATAGCTCGGCTGTAATTGATGGCGTATTAGCAAACAATACCTATGTTAAAGTTGAAGGCAATTTAGTTGACGGGGTAATGGTTGCCAATAAGGTTGATGCTAGAACCGTTAAAGAGTCACTTGATATTGATGATGATAGCGTATTACGTTACCAAATAGAGGGGTTAATTACCCAAGTAAGCGCAACATCTATTGGGGTTAATGGGCAAATATTTGACTATGCAAATGATGTTGAGATTGAAGGGGCTGCACTGAATGATTTAACTGTGGGTATGTTTGTTGAGGTTTATGTTAATAACAATTTAGTCACTTCTATCGAATTTAAACAGTCTTCTTATTCATCAGACGGTAAAGTAAAAGGCGTTATAGAAGATATAGACCGTGAAAACAAAACTATCACCGTTAATGCTGTGGTATATGTAATTAATGAATTTAGCCGTTTTGAAGATGATGATGAGCAGTACTTTAGTTTTGCCACTTTAAATATTAATGATTATGTTGAAATTGCCTACCTGCAAACATCACCACTGCCTAGTGTTTTAAAAATTGAAAAAGAAGATCAACACGAATATCAACAAGAATGGGAAATGAAAGGGCAAGTAACTGCAATTTCAAACAATATAATTACGGTTAACGGTGCTGAAATAGTGTTAGTTACTGATGCAAAATACATCATAGATGATGCATTAGTTTCTTTTACAACGTTTTTAAGTCAACTAATTGTTGGAGATCGTGTTGAAGTCGAAGGGCAATACGACACTAATAACTTATTTATTCTTGGTAAGGTTGAACTTGGCCGCAATGATAATGATGGCAGCGACGATGATGGAGGCGATGCAGACCGAGGTGACGATGGTGATGATGACAATGGCAACGATGATAAGCATGTCGGCTATGTTGAATTAGAAGGAACCATTACTCAGCTTTTAACAAATAAGAGCTTTATGCTAAATGGTTACGAAGTGCAGTTATCGGAAAATGCAGAATTAGAGCTAAATGATCGAGATGTAAATTTGATAACTTTTATGGAGGCATTAGCCGTGGGTCGTACCATTGAAGTTGAAGGTCAATGGGTGGAAAATAAATATATCCTTGTTTCTGAAGCTGAGCTAAAGTAAAGAAACGTATTACAATAAATAAAGCCACATTATTGTGGCTTTTTTTATGGCTAGGTAAAAATGATGCATAAAGATAAGTTAATTTCATTCACATTGATTATGATCGTTATTTTTAAGTTGATTGATTTATCAACTGATATTTCAAGCAATATAGAACCTAAGCATATTTGGCAAGAAATCACGCTAATTGCTTTATCGTTAGCATTGTTCGTTTATTTAGTGATTGATATTCATAAGCGCACTATTAATGAAAAGTTAAACTTGGCGCAGTTAAAGGTCTCGAAAGAAAATATAAGGCTTCTTAATCAGCAATTAGAAGACTCTAAAGTCGCATTTTTTAATGAAATTGAAGGGCAGTTCCAAAAGTGGGGATTAACGGCTGCTGAAAAAGAGATTGCACTATTTTTAGTAAAGGGATTATCAACATCAGAGATTGCTAGCATTCGAAATAAATCAGAAAAAACCATTAGTAATCAATCGTCTGCTATTTATAAAAAGGCTGATGTAACTGGCAGGCATGAGCTCGCGGCTCTATTTTTTGAAATGTTGTTGTAAGTTTTTTTAAGTCTTTCATAAATAAAGGTAGTTGCGCTCAGTCGGTTTACTGTTTCAATAATATTTAATTTGATAACACAAAACGCCGATGTGTATTAAATATTAATAGTATCAATCGCTGCCACACAATTGTTTTTTGTTACAATGCTAACAAAGCAATTTAGGATAAATAGCTGTGCTGCCGGTTCAAGACATATATCAACAACTCGTTACTACATTACAAAGTGATCCGATTACCTTACTGCAAGCGCCGCCGGGTGCGGGTAAGTCAACATGGTTACCATTGCAGTTGATGCGCGACGGGCACTTTAAGCACATTGTCATGCTTGAGCCGCGTCGCTTAGCTGCACGTAATATTGCCAACTATTTAGCACAGTGCCAAAACGAAACCGTAGGGCAAAGCGTTGGTTTACGTATCAGGCAGGAAACCAAAGTCAGTGTTAATACCCGCCTTGAAATTGTTACTGAGGGCATGCTCACGCGTATGCTACAAAACGACCCAGAGCTCAGTGGCGTTGACCTACTGATATTTGATGAATTTCATGAGCGCTCTATTGCGGCCGATACCGCATTAGCGTTTGCATTAGAATCTCAAGCTGCACTGCGTGATGATTTAACGATTTTATTGATGTCGGCAACCCTTGATAGCGAACGCTATCAGCAGTTTTTTGATTGTTCAATTATTAGTTCCCACGGGCGTAGCTTTCCCATCGATGAAATTTACATACCCATTAAAGATGAAAGCCGCTGGCTTGACGCTATGGCCAGTATTATCAAACAAGCTTTAGTTGAACAAACAGGCAGTGCGTTAGTTTTTTTGCCCGGTCAATATGAGATCAACCGCGTACAACAAGCGCTGTCAGATTTGCCTGCAAATTGCCATGTAGTTACTCTGTTTGGTGAACAAGATAAAGCATCTCAACAAGCTGCAATTGCCCCTGCGGCAAAAGGTACTCGTAAAGTGGTGCTGACCACCAATGTTGCCGAAACTAGCTTAACCATTGAAGGTATTCGTATTGTGGTTGATAGTGGCAAGCGCCGCGCTGCTAGTTTTAATTTAAAAACTGGCGTTACTGAACTCACCACACAAAGTATTTCTCGCTCATCGGCAATTCAACGAGCTGGGCGGGCTGGGCGTATTGAGCCCGGTGTAGTTTATAGGCTTGGTTCAAAACAAACCTTTGAGCGGCGTAATAGCCATGATGCGCCAGAAATTTTAAGTGCTGATATTAGCCAATTATTATTGGAGGCAAAATTCTGGGGCGCGGAGTTAACTGATCTAAGCTTGTTAGATAGTCCAACAGCACAACAAATACAGCAAGCAACAAAATTACTGCAAATGTTAGAGGCGCTCGATAATAACAATAAATTGACCCCCCTCGCTACGCGTATGCTAAGTTTTGGCGCGGATATTCGCCTAGCGCACATGCTAATTAAAGCGCAGCAACTCGAACCTCAGATGCCAGGTATTTATACATTAGCGGCGTATTTAATTGCGTTATTAGAGAGTCGGATTAGCCATGCCGCAGATTTAAGCTTAGCATTACACAGCCAACATGCTCGGCCACATCCGGTATTTAAACAGCAACTGAAATTTTGGTTAAAGCGATTAAAGCTAACTGAAGTACGCGAACTACAAACCACTTATTTGGCTTTGCTGGTGGCGTTTGCTTTTCCTGATCGATTAGCTAAAAAGCGTGGCAATGGTTACTTGCTTGCCAATGGCGCAGGTGCTGAGCTAAACAACGAGCATTGGCATAACGAGGACTACCTTGCAATTGCTTCAATGGGAGGCCAAAAAGGCAGTCGTATTTTTGCAGCTGTTGCGTTCACTCCTGCAGAGATTGAGGATGAACTGACACATTTATTTACTGCACAAACGCGCTGTGAATTTGACGAAAAAACAGGGCGCTTTATTCATCAAGATGAAGTCAAACTAGGGGCAATTACAGTTACTAGCCAACCGAGTAAACATCCGCTTGATAAAAGTGAGCGGGCGAAAGCGTGGTTAGCTTTATTTCAAAAACAAGGCTTTGAATTATTTAATGAGCAAAGCGACAGTGAGCAGTTACTTATTCGTATGTGTTTAGCCAGTAATTTAGTGCCGGAGCAATTTCCTGTCGTCACTAAACAAAGCTTAATCGATGACGCACAGCTTTGGTTAGGTACTTTTCTGGAAGATATAAAAACCCTCGAACAATTGAAAAAGTTTAACTACTTTAATGCCTTGCAAAGTTGTTTTAATTGGCAACAACAAAATGCGTTAAATGATTTATTCCCGCTGAGAGTGTCAGTTCCAAGTGGCTCAAATATTCGTATTGAATATCAACTCGACGGCCCTGCAAAACTCAGTGTTCGTATGCAAGAAGTGTACGGCATGACCAGTACGCCAATATTAGCGCAAGGCAAGTTACCCTTATTAATGGAACTACTCTCACCAGCAAGACGACCTTTACAACTAACACAAGATCTTGCTGGCTTTTGGCAAACCAGCTATCGGGAGGTGCAAAAAGAAATGAAAGGTCGTTATCCAAAACACTTTTGGCCTGATAACCCCGCCACCAGTGCGGCTACGAGTAAAGTTAAAAGTAAGATGTGAAGGAGTTAGCAAGGACAAAGTTAGCAAGAGTAAAATTGACTATTAAGCAGTGTTTTATAGTTTAAAAAAAGGTAAGTTAAATACTTATTGACTGCATAAATAAGGAGTTATTTAATGCCACACTTTATTATAGATTGCTCGCAGAGTATCTTGACTCATCATGATGAAGATACCATTAATGAACAAATTCATCACACTGCAAACGCATCGGATTTGTTCGCTGAGCATGAAATTAAAGTCAGAGTAAACCCGTATAATCGTTATTTAGTGGGTAATAAACAGCACGAATTTATTCATGTTTTTGGATATATAATGGAGGGGCGAACGACTGAGCAAAAAGCTGAATTATCAAAAGCGATAGTGACTAAACTTACTCAGATGTTCCCACATATCGACAATATTGCAATGAATGTCAGTGACTTTGAAAAGGCAACATATTGTAATAAAAGCCAGCTTTAAGCAGAACATAGTGAGCGATGCTTCGACAGTGCAGATTGTTTTTTGAAAATCATTTATGGCAAAGTTGAACAGTGATTTTGTGCTTGAGGCAAAATAACTTGATAGAAAAAAGGACTCACCATGAAAAATATAATTGTTGTTTTATGTTTATTTATAAGCACATTAACGTGGTCTCAGACGCTAAGGGTTGTTGATGTATCAACAGAAATCGCCCCTGCGACTAGCTGGTTAGAAGTTGTTGATAGTGGTAAATACGCAAACAGTTGGCAGCAGGCTGGGGCGTTTTTTCAAAAAAATGTACCGCAAGCGCTCTGGGTATCTAAGTTAGAGCAAGTTCGTACGCCGCTAGGTGCTGTTACATCTCGCGAAGGTATCAGTCGTCAAGTGTTAACCTCAATACCGCAACTGCCCGACGGTGATTATGTGATTTTAGAGTTTCAAACTGATTTTGAAAATAAAGCACAGTCGATTGAAACCGTGACATTAAAAAAATCTGCTGAGCAATGGCAAGTGATTGGTTATTTTATCCAGTGAATTAACCTATTATTACTACAGCTGTATTTTTTAACGAAATAAAAAATATAAAATAATTATTAAAAATTGGAGTTTACAAAAATAAAATAATGATAATGACATTTATTGTTGCTGATGTTGCATTAATTTACTTTAGTTGTGGATTGTTGTGCTCTACTAGTGAGTAAGTTATCCAAATGAAATCATGGTATAAAATGGTTGCTATAGTGGGTTGGAAAGTAATATCTAATCATAAGTGGGATTGAAATATTTATAATTATAGTATTTGTTTTTTATTTTATTATACATTTTTACTGATTAATTTTTTATCTTTAATATGTTTCCATTTGGGGTTGATATTTTATTTTTTTTGTTCATAATTAATGCGCTTAATCGCGTTGAAATGGAATTTAAAAGATAATTATTAAGGAATGACATGAAAAAGATATTATTAACAATTGCAATGGCGTTTGTTTTGGCCGCATGTAATAGCACCTCACAAGGCCGTGATTTTGATATGGAAGTTGTAAAAGGCTTCAAAAAAGGCGAAACAACTCAAGAGCAAGTCAAAGAAGCGATTGGCGACCCTATGGGCGTTAATGATATAGGTAATGACGAAGTTGTATGGACATACAGCTACAGCGAAGGTCAAGGCGGTGGTGTAGGCTTTATTCCATACGCAGGCCATGTCGGTGGTTCTCAAAATGAGACAAAGAATGTAACAATCCGTTTTAATGCTAAAGGCATTGTATCAGGTTTATCATTCAATGAATCAGCAGGTAGTTCTTCACACCTATAACTCGTTACTATCTATTTCAACGCATTTCTATTACGGCTGCTTAGCAGTCGTAATACCCCTATTATTTATCCTCTCCCTAAATCAATCACTTTTTTATATTAAATGGTCATTAAGTTTTATATTTATTTTAAAGTAAATTATAGGCTGGTTGTTAGTCTAATGACTTTTTATTTAAATAAGTTATTGAGTGTGTTAATTTTATTATGCATTGAAAGTGCCGGTGAACATTAAAATAATTTAATTAAAAAGGTATGGGTCTTAAGTTGTAGAAGATTCGCTACATGCTTACTGAGATTGTCCAGAACAAGCCAGCCTTTTAGATGATATTTTATAAGAGTATTTTATAAAACCATCCGGCGAAGCGTGATTTATTATAAAAAGACTATACATTTTAGTTTGTTGCTGTTTTGATAGAGTGATAATTAAACACAATGCAAGAGAGCATAATGAAATACGTTACTTTTTTATTGTTAGCTGTTATCGCAACTTTTAACTTACATGCAAAAGACGAAAATAACGAACTAGAAGGACTCGCCCAGCAATATTTTTCCACCATGACGGCAACTCAGGCGCCTAAAGCTAGCAGTAAAGAACTAGAAGCTTTTTTAGCGTTACTCACTGACGATGTTGCTAATCAACACCTACCTTATCAAAGCGATGATTCTCGTTCACCTGACGGTAAGGCCATGATGCGCAAAGGTATGACTTTTTATCTAGGTGCCCACACTGAATATGAAGCAAAGTTACTTGATACTTTCATATTTAATAATACCGCGATTGCGATTCGTTACACGCAACACGCGAAAGGTGTGCACCCGCAAAACAAGCAACTGATTGAATACACCCAAACGTTGATGGATGTTCTGGAAATTGAAAACGGTAAGATTGCGGTGATCCGTAAATACCATGAGTAATTTTTAAATAGCGGTGTGAAGGTTATTTTTAGTTTTGCTTTAATCAATACCTTAGCGTACTTTTAGAGATTACCTTTGTTAGCTTTAATAGGAATTAAAATGAATAAAGTAATTGGTATTGTGTTGATCTGTATTGGAGTTGCACTGGCTTTTTGGGGTTATGACGTTTATGACTCTGCAAGTGCGCAAATTACGCGAACTTTTAGTGGTGATACACCCATTGAGGCTTGGGCTGGAATGGTCGGTGGTGTTGTCTGTATCGTATTGGGTGCGCTGAGAGTTAAAAATTAACAGTAACTGATTCTTTTAAGATAGATGATCTAACTTGAAGAACTACTTACATTTACGATGGTATTAAATACTTTTGGCTCATATTATTATTAATGGTTTAAAGCACAACAGCAGATAGTATAAAAGAAGGTAAGAAAGGTGTTCCCCAAGTATGCGGCACTCGGTGTCAGTCCTGAAACCATAAGGTCTCAGGGCGGGAATCTGCGGTTTGCCGTAGGCTTCTCGGTACATGCCGAGCTTGCACAATAGCAGACGAACAGAAACCCTAACATAAAATTTATCGGCTCAGGGACTTAACCAAGCTCCAACACCCTAGGGAACAAATTCAGTATATAAGACATAAGCCAATCCTTACACCCCAAATTCAAAATAATTATACTGTTCGAGTGATTTTCCAGCACTGGTAACTGGCTATTTACTTTTCGGATTGCTTTTTGACCTCAATCATACTTTTCATTGGAGTTGCTATTTATCGAGTGGTAGCATTGACTTAATTAGCCAAGCGAAGATCTCAGCATGAACGAATTACCAGATTACCAACAAGCCCAATTACTATTGGAAAAAAACGAAATATTTGTCACTCCTTCAGAAGCACACGGCGTGATCAGTGGATTATTAGCCTGCGGCTTGAGTATTGAAGCCAAAGAATACTTAGGCTTATTAAGCGATGTGTTTAATGATGGCCAAGCATTTAGCCATGATCTGAAAGAATTTTTTGCCATTATTTATAAGCAAGTTGTAGAAAGCTTTAACAACGAAGAGTTTCAATTTGATTTATTTTTACCAAGTGATGACGAAACCTTAGTAGATCAAGCGAATGGTTTAGTGTCATGGGTCGCTGGGTTTATGCTTGGTTTTGGCTTAAAGCAAAAAGATTATGGCAAGTTATCAGCTGATGTAAAAGAAGTGATCAGTGATTTTAGTGAAATTACGCGTTTAGATACCATGTTTGATGAAACCGAAGAAGACAGCCAAGCATTGCACGAAGTAATTGAATATGTGCGAGTTTCTGCGCTGTTGTGTTTTGCTGAACTTGGTCGAGAGCAAGCGCCAAAAAGCACTAAAAAAACACTTCACTAAGTTAAAATTAACAGTATAAACAGGGTTTATAATGCCAACAGTTAAAATAGAAAAAGCAGAGTTTAAAGCACGCAGAGATCGTTTACTTGCCATGATGGAACCAAACAGTGTGGCTATCATTCCAGCGGCAAGTGAAGTAACCCGCAGCCGTGATACTGAATATGCGTTTCGCCAAGATAGCGACTTCTTCTACTTAACTGGCTTTAATGAACCCGATGCAGTGTTAGTGCTTTGCCCAAGCAGCGATACACCGAGTACGCTGTTTTGTTTGAACAAAGATAAGCTGGCGGAAATTTGGCATGGTCGTCGTATTGGTTTTGAAAAAGCTAAAAAAGATTATTTATTCGACCAAACATGTGCACTGAGTGAACTAACTGAACAATTATTGAATTTGGTGAACGGCCAGCAGATTTTATTTTATGCACAAGGTACTTATCCACAGTTTGACGATAAAGTGTGGGCGTTATTAAATACGCTGCGTGGCGCGCCTAAAAAAGGTTATAAAGCGCCACATACGATTAAAGATATTCGTGGTTTAGTGCACGAAATGCGTTTATTTAAATCACCTGCTGAGGTGAATATTATGCGCCAAGCGTGTGAAATAAGTGCCCAAGGACATATTCGTGCTATGCAGTTTGCAAAGCCAGGCGCTACCGAATATCAGCTAGAAGCCGAGCTTCATCATCATTACGCTATGCATGGTGCGCGTCATCCCGCCTATGGCACCATTGTCGGCGGTGGCGATAACGCCAATATATTGCATTACACTGCTAACAGTGATGTGCTGACCGACGGTGATTTAGTGCTGATTGATTCTGGCGCTGAACTGCAAGGTTACGCGGCAGATATTACGCGTACTTTCCCTATTAATGGGCAATTTAGTCAACCTCAAGCTGAGCTTTATAACATTGTTCTAGCGGCGCAAGCAGCAGCGTTTACTGAAGTAAAGCCCGGTGGTAGCTTATCAAAGGCTAATAAATTAGCGATGACAGTGCTCACCCAAGGCTTAGTTGATTTAGGTATTTTGCAAGGTGAGTTACAAGAGTTACTTGATAACCAAGCATGTAAAGCATTTTATATGCACGGCCTTGGTCATTGGCTTGGCCTTGATGTGCATGATGTAGGCGACTATAAAAAAGACGAAAAAGAACGCCCATTTGAAGCTGGTATGGTACTCACTATTGAACCTGGCTTGTATGTTAGCCTAGATGCGCAAGCACCTGAGCAATATAAGGGCATTGGTATTCGTATTGAAGATAACCTGTTAGTGACCGAGCAAGGCCACGAAAATCTTACCTTGAGTGTGCCAAAAAGTATCAGCGAGATTGAAGCGTTAATGCAAAAGCAAGCAATTAACCGCTAGGAGCATAACGTGGCAGAGCAGTTTGATGTTGTTATTATCGGTGGTGGCTTAGCGGGTGCCAGTTGTGCGCTGAGTCTTGCGAAACATGCGCCGCAATTAACGATTGCGGTGGTTGAAGCAAATCAACCAAGCACTGAACACCATCCTAGTTTTGACGACCGAAGTATCGCCTTAGCACAACAATCGGTGCAATTTTTACAGACCATTAATGCCTTTGATATTGATGCCTCATTTGCTGCGGCAATTAAAAAAGTGACCGTGTCGGATCGCGGTCACTTTGGTAAAACGCAGATCGATTGTGCGCAGTTTTCACAGTCAGCTCTAGGTTATGTTGTTGAGGTAAATCCGTTTGGTCGTGCTTTACATCAACAACTTGCAGCTACCCAAGTGGTCATGTATTGCCCTGACAGTGTTGCAGATATTACCTATCATCATGACTTTGCAAGTATTACTTTGCAGTCTGGTGCTCAACTTAATGGCCAATTAGTGGTGATTGCCGACGGTGCGCAATCGGCTACTCGCCAGCTGGCAAAGATCAATTTTACTCCTGAGCCTTATTCACAAGGGGCGATCATTGCCAATATTGAAGTGGCAGGTGGTCATCATAACCATGCTTTTGAGCGCTTTACTGAGCATGGACCAATGGCATTACTCCCGATGAGTAATAACCGTTACTCGTTAGTATGGTGTATGGATAAAGCCGATATTGACGCGCATATGCAGCTTGACGACAGCGCTTTTGTAAGTGCTTTGCAAACTGCATTTGGTTATCGTGGCGGGCAATTTACTAAAGTCGGCATGCGTGCAAACTATCCACTGGTGTATGGTCGTGCAGAGTCATTAAGTGCTCACCGTACGGTACTAATTGGCAATGCAGGGCATGCGATTCATCCTATTGCAGGGCAGGGCTTTAATTTAGGCCTGCGCGATGTGCAACTTCTATGTGAATTATTAAATAGCGAATTGGCAATTGGCAGTTACCTATTTACCCGTGAATATGCCAAACAACGTAACCAAGATATAACCACTGTAATGACGTTAACAGATTCTTTAGTGCGGTTATTTTCAAACTCATCACGAATACTCGCATTTGGTCGCAGCTGTGGTCTATTCTCCATGGATTTGTGTGCTTCTTTAAAAACACCTTTAGCTAAGCAATTAATGGGTCAGGTTAAACAAGGTAAACGACTATGAAACAGACACAAGTATGTGTTGTGGGGGGCGGCTGTGTTGGCTTAACCCTCGCGCTGGGGCTTGTTAAAGCCAATATAAGTGTAGTAGTAATTGATGCTGCAGCAAAACAAGTATTGCCAGGCGATGAATACGCTTTGCGCGTAAGTGCACTGAGCCTAGCCAGCCAACACTTGTTTGAATCTTTGCAAGTGTGGCCTGAGATCATTGCTCAAAGAGCACGCGCCTATACCCATATGGATGTGCGCGACCAAGATAGCTTTGGCAAAATTGCTTTTAACAGCGATGAACTGGACCTTCCTCATTTAGGTCATATTGTTGAAAACGACATCATTCGTTATGCACTGATCAATGAATTAGAACAATACAGCCAAGCAACGCTTATGTTTGATACACGCTATCAACAAATACACCAAAGTGACAATGACGTCTTTATAACCTTAGACTCTGGTGAGCCAGTTATAGCCAAGTTATTAGTGGCAGCCGATGGCGCAAATTCAGCGATTCGGAAACAGTTTAATTTGCCCATTACGTTTAAAGATTATGATCATAACGCCATCGTTGCGACGGTAAGAACCACTGAGCCACATAATAATACTGCGCGCCAAGTATTTTTACCTACTGGACCACTGGCGTTTTTACCGCTGCCAGATGCCAATACGCACTCAATTGTATGGTCAACCAGTCCTGCGCATTGCCAAACGTTACTAGCCATGGATGATAGCGATTTTAATAAAGCAGTTATGGCAGCCCTTGATGGCCAATGCGGTTTATGTGAGGTACAAAGTGCGCGCACAGCGTTCCCTTTGAAAATGCGTTACGCGCAGCAATGGGTGACAGGTAAAGTGGTATTAATGGGCGATGCCGCACATACCATTCATCCGTTAGCAGGACTTGGTATGAACTTAGGCCTTAAAGATGCCGCTTACCTTATTGAGCTGTTAACTGCTGACAATAAAGAGTTTGCCAGTAATCGTCTATTGCGTGATTACGAGCGTACCCGCAAGCTTGATGCACAAAAGCATATTGCCATGATGCAAGGCTTAAAAGAATTATTTGCAGGCGCTAACCCACTTAAAAAACTGGTACGTGGTGTGGGTTTAAGCTTGGTTGATAACTTAGGCCCAATTAAGCACCTGTTTGCCAAGCAAGCGATAGGGAAGTAGCAGAGATTCATTTTGTTTGATTAATACCTAAATTGCATTGCTTCGTATCAGTCGATGGCTAAATAGCATGCAATATTAATTTGGTGTTAATTAATGGAGAACAAAATGAAAAATAAAACGGCAGTAACGCTATTGTGTGCAAGTTTATGCTCAACTTACAGCTTTGCAGATGACGACAAGGTTATCTATTTAACGTTTGATGATGGCCCGATTAATGCCACCTCAGGGCTAATTGATGCTTTAGATGAGGCACAAATAAAAGCGACATTTTTTATCAATGCTTTTCACATGTATGGCGAAGGCGATGAAAATGAACAACACTCACAATTAGCATTAGCTAAGCTTTTAAATAGCGGTCACCTTTTAGCTAACCATAGTTATGACCATATGTTGCATAATTGCACGGATGGCGAGCGCTCTGGTGCTGTTTATTGTAACGAAGTTGGTTTATGGCCAGTTAAATCCTACCAAGATGTAAGTACCGATTATGATTACTTTGAGCTTAATACTCAAAAGGTCTTGGCGTTATTACCTAATGCAGAAAGCTTCCCAAACTTTAAAATGAGAACAATGGCACGCTTGCCGTATACCAATGCGTGGCGTGTTACGAAAACTTTTAAAGGTGATGGTTTATGCGCAACATCTGATAATTTACCACCTTGGGATCCAGCTTTTTCTTGTGATCCACAGGTTTCTACCAATAGCTCACAAGTCGCAGTAAAAATATCTGATAAATTAGCAAGCGAAGACTATAAGGTTTATGGTTGGGATTTTGATTGGGGCCCAGTGAACTGGGGCGTTGATTACCCTGCAGAAACAATGGCAGATGGTATTCAAATGGTCGAAAGCATTAATCAAATCGTCAATACTTGCCCTGGAAAAACAATGGTTCCTGTCAATAGCCGCACGCAAAACTTAGATTGCAGCGATGGATTAGCAGCGAATAAAGTAGTGATACTCACCCATGACTTTTTGTTTGAAGATGGTCCGCGCGGGCTAGGTGCGACGATTAACTTGCCCAAAATTAAAAGCTTTGTTGAGCACGCAAGAGCAGAAGGTTATCGATTTGATACACTTGATAATTATGCGCCTCAATGGCAACAAAACAGGCAATACGAAGCTACTAATTTTGTAAGTTATCAAGATAAAATTTATTCTGTGTTACAAGCACATTATTCCCAAAGTAATTGGCAGCCTTCCAACACGCCTGCATTGTGGTTACTTGAAAAATAACGGTATTTATAAAAGGTAGGTAGCCCTACCTTTTTACTCTTTCACACTAATGATTTTTGTTTTAAGCGCTTTCTAAATTGGCTTGGTGTTGTCCCTTTTAGTGTTAAAAAGCGGCGATTAAAGTTAGAGGTATTTTTAAACCCACATTGATCGCTGATAGCCGTAATAGCGCGGTTAGTATTGATCAATAGCTTACAAGCTTGACCAATTCTTAACTGGTTAATAAATTCTGTTAAAGTGCGTTCCATACGCTTTTTAAAAAAGCGGTGAAAGTGGTTAGTGCTCATATGCGCCATGTTAGCTAATTGTTCTGCGCTTAAGCCCTCAGTGTAATGGCGATAAATATAATCAATCACTTTATCAAATTTATCTTTTGCGGGATCAGTTTTATTAGTGTAGCAAAAACTCGCGCTAGAAAGCTGCTGAGGGACTGCTTCTTGGCTCATTAAATACAGTAATTTAAATAAACCTAAATATTGCTCAAAAGGGTTACTGACCTCGATTTTTTCAAAATATGATTTCGCTATCATCGCTGTTTTAGTCGAGAATTTAAGGCCTTGTCGCGCAGCGATTAATAACTCTTCAAGTATGGCAAATTCAGGGTGACTAGTAATTTGCTGACTAAGCCATTTTTTTGGAATTTGTGCAACGTGAACAACTTGTACACTGTTATCTATATTCGGTGACGATTGCCAAGTATGGGGCAAATCAGCACCAAGGATCACTAGATCAAGTTCGCCATAAGGAGCAATGTAATCGCCAATATGGCATACCCCTTGACTGTTTAAAGTAAGGCAAATCTCAAAGTCTGGATGGTAATGCCAATTAAATGGAATGTAATCAAGCGTATATTTACAATAGCGCCACGATGAATTGGTATTAGGAATGACTTTTTCACACATTGCCCGCATGACGACCTCCTTATTTATTTTAGTCCCTATATTGAACAATTTTTAGCAGTCTAAGTAATACTTTTCAATTCACTTTTAGTATTAATCTATTGCACGCGATTCTTTGCTAACAGGACATTGAACATTTTGCCATCAAAATTAACATTCCTTTGATAGGAAAGTACCGGATAAAGTGTCAATTGTACTGCTTAACACGAATGCGGCGCGATACCCTAGTAACGCTTTCAATAACAATAAATAGGGGACTAGGAATGAAAAACATCAACAAAGCATCGCTTAAACTATCGACATTGGCGATATGTATCTCAGCACTATACGTCAGTCCAATGGCATTAGCTGCAGCTCAAACTCAAGCTGACAGTGATATAGAAACCATTGAAGTGCGTGGCATTCGTCGCTCTTTAGAAGCGTCAATGAACACTAAGCGTTTTGCAGATGGAGTGGTAGATGCCATTACCGCAGAAGATATTGGTAAATTTCCGGATAAAAACATTGGTGATGCACTACAACGTATTTCAGGAGTGACGGTTGACCGCCAATATGGTGAGGTAAATGGCGTAACTATTCGTGGTACTGCACCAGAGCAATCAAGAATATTACTCAATGGTCAAACAGTAGCAAGCACCTCATGGTACGATTTAGGCCCAGCGACACGTACTTTTAATATGGAATTGTTATCAGCAGAGCAAGTGTCGGGTGTGCAAGTGTATAAAACACCGGAGGCAGATATCGAAGAAGGAGCACTGGGAGGAACCGTTAACTTAACGACTCGTAAACCTCTGGAGTTAGATGCAAATACGTTACTGCTCTCTGCAGAGTTGGCACAAAGTTCATTGTATGATGAGACTGATCCTGGTGCATCAATTCTTGCTAGTTGGAAAAATGAAGATGAAAAATTTGGTATTTTAGCTGCGTACTCTTATGAACAATTAACTTCAGGGCGCCATGTACTTGAGTCTATTGGCGGCTACTATGAGTACTTTGCAGAAAACCAAGCAACAGGACAAGAATCGACAGTCGGTGCATGGAGTTTAGGTTCGCAAGCATTTAAGTCTGAGCGTGAGCGGACCAGCGCGCAATTAACCGCGCAGTTTGCACCAACCGATAATATGGAGTTTGTGCTTGATTATTTTCGTTTTGAATTTGATAACCCGCATGTAAACCATAACTTTCTGACGGTTGGCGCCCGTGGTGCGGGTTCTACTAATGTAACCAACAATGCATTAGGCGGTACCGAGCAAGCAACTATATTACCTGCATATGCTTCCATTATTTATAATCCAGTAGTGCGTAATGCCGTTAATATGAAAGCTGATGTACTAAACCTAACTGGTAAGTTTCAAGGTGATGGCTTTGAACTCAGTGGTGTAATTGGAAAATCAACATCAGATGGCGGCACGCAATTTGGCGCATCTTCATGGTGGATCCCAGCCTCAGATGAAGGAGGTAAAATAGGTGATCCTGCATTTCCTAATGGACAAAACAGCACTGATGGTGGTTTTACTTATGATGCTACTGGTCCTTATCAAGTTTGGCTAACTTCGCTAGATGCTACCGATGCAACGCAATTTAAACATGCCCAAGAAGCAAATTTTGATACCACAGTGCAAGAGCATGATGTGAGTTATGCTCAAGCTGATGTTAAATTTGAGTTAGATGGTAATTTCTTTACTGCAATCAAGACCGGCATTAAATTTAATAGTAGCGAATTTTCGCGCATTGCATTTAACCGTAATCCAGACGAAGTACTTGGTTTTGTTCCCGATGGTAATTTATCAAATTGGAGTGATGGCGTATTAACTGGGCTGCATTCACAAAGCTCCGGTCATACGCTTGATGCATATGCCTCACTTGATACAGATAAATGGTGGGATTTCATTAGCGGTAAATATGCAGCTGGCGAACTGACCGAAGTCGCTAACTTAGGTAATACTTTTTCAGTGGATGAAGATATGATCGCCATTTACGCGAAGGCTGATTTTAGTGGCGAAAACTACCGAGGTAATATTGGTTTACGTTACGTTGAGACTGAGCAAACATCGAGCGGCTACGCCGACGGCGCGGTTTTCAAAGAGACGGTCGATTATAATAACTTACTCCCTAGCGTAAACTTTGCTTATGATTTATCGGATGACATTATTATTCGCGCGGCAGCATCACAAGTTATGTCTCGCGCAAACTACAGTGATTTAAAACCCGGCTTAGCAATTAATGCCAATTTTGGTAGCGCCACAGGGGGAAATCCTGATCTAAAACCCTATGAAGCTAACCAGGGCGATATTGCTATAGAGTATTACTTTACAAGCGCTTCTATGGCATCAGCAGGATTTTTCAGCAAACAAATTGATAACGTTGTTTTTTCGACTGAAGCGGTTGAATTTGTAGATGGCTGTGGCGCCAGTCCAGATCTATATGAGCAATGCCGTGTTACTCGTCCTCGTAGTAACGGCGAAGGCTCTGTAAATGGTATTGAACTGCAACTACAGCATAGCTTTGCTAACGGTTTTGGGGTGGTGACTAACTATACGTACGTAGACAGTGAAACAACCACGCCAGATGGCTCAAAAGAAATGGTACCAGGTGTTTCTGAAAACAGTTTTAATGCATCAGTGTTCTTTGAGAACGATATTATCAGCACTCGTTTAGCATATAACTGGCGCAGTGAATGGATTGGTGTTGGTGCAGCCCAAGCAGTTAAAAACGATAACTATCAACAAATTGATGCGTCAATCATCTGGCATGCCATGGAAAACTTAGATGTTAGCCTTGAAGGCGTTAACTTAACCAACGAAGTGGTGCAATCGTACGATACTAACTTTGCTTTAACGCAAAATACTATCGAGTTTGGTTCACGTTATTACCTTGGTGTAAGTTATAAATTCTAATGGAGATAGGCCGCCACTTGGCGGCCTTTTTTAGTTATGGCTATCATAAATAAATTAGTAATTTTAGGCGGTGGTAGTGCGGGTTGGATGTGCGCTGCGTATTTATCAAAGCAGCATCCTGAATTAGCTATTAGTGTTATTGAATCGAGTAAAATTGGCAGTATTGGCGTTGGTGAAGGTTCAACACCACACTTAAAAAACTTTATGGATTCACTCGGTATTAGTGAACAACAATGGATGCCCAAGTGCGATGCAAGCTACAAAGCAGGCATTTACTTTAATAATTGGAATGGCGATGAACGTTGTTATTTCCATCCATTTTATAGCGACATGGATGAAAAAACTGCCGAAGTTTATTTTGTAAACGCTAATGCCCGAAGGCGCGGTAATGGCGATTGGCAAGCCCCAGATGAGTATTTTTTAACAGGCCATATCGCAAAACAAAATTTAAGTCCAAAAGTGCATACACCTATGCTCAAAGAGCAAACTTATGGTTATCATTTTGATGCCATAAAATTAGCGGGTGTGCTAAAAGCCTATGCACAAGAGAATGGGGTTGAACACATTGATGGTGAGTTTAGCCACGCGCATATAAACAACAATGGCAATATAGCTGATATTACGCTGGTTGATGGACGACAAATTAACGGCGACATGTTTATCGATGCCAGTGGTTTTAATGCACTGTTAATTGAGCAAACACTGGGTACACCTTTTAATTCATTTGCTGATGAACTACTTAACGACCGTGCTGTAGCCGTGGCGACGCCAATTTCTAGCGATGCTGTGATGCCATGTGCTACTCAATCTACGGCGTTAAGTGCCGGTTGGTGTTGGCAAATTCCGCTCACTAGCCGTATCGGTAATGGCTATGTATATAGCTCAAAACATATCACTGATGAGCAAGCCCAGTATGAGCTTGCCCTGCAATTAAACATAAATCCACAAAATAGCGCGTTTCGGCATTTAAAAATGAAAGTCGGCTGTATGCAGTCTGCATGGCAAAGCAATGTCATGGCTATAGGGTTGGCGCAGAGCTTTATTGAGCCCATCGAAGCGACATCTTTGATGGTTACTCAACATAGTATTAAGTTATTTAGCCAAGCCTTAACAAAGCTAAAAAACAACGAGCAGTCATTAAAAGTAGCAGAACACGTCAATCAACAACTCCATCAATTAGTGTATGGCATTAAAGATTATGTGGTTGCGCATTATGCAACTAGCTTACGCACCGACAGTGAATACTGGCTTACAGCCAAGCAACTGAATCACAGCTCTAGTGCTTTAAAGTCTTTACTAAAAGCATGGCTTAATGGCGATGATTTTGATGCGTATTTGTCAAAGCTTACCCAACAGCAAGTTTATTTTAGACCTAGTTGGTATTGCTTACTTGGTGGCATGGACTACCAAAGCTCGCGGTGCCAGCAGTCATTTGAACCCGCTTGCGCTGCAATTTGTAATGGCGCAAAAATGTATTTGCATGAACTGTGTAATAAGCACTGTAAACCACATGCAGAGCAACTACGTGCAATGAAGACTGCATAAAGTGAGTTGAAAAGTATCAACAAGCCGTAGAGTAGTGCCGCATAACTCATTCTATGATGGCAGACTTAGCTAATTAAGAGTGGTGATTAATTATTCCCTTGAATCATTTTGTTTGTATGCCCACGAACAGATGGCTATCACCACTCTATTTATTTTTAGAATGAGACTTTCAGGTAGAACAATTATGAAAAGAAATTATTTGATAGTGCTACTAGTACTAGTTACCTTTTTTGTTATTTCATTTATAACGAACTTATTAGCGCCGATATTTCCGGCTCTGATCCAAAGCTATAATATAGGCTTAACCCTTGCTGGTTTTTTCCCATTTGCATTTTTTATCGCGTATGGAGTTATGTCGATCCCTGCAGGGTTGTTGGTGCAAAGCTTAGGTGAAAAAAAGGTCATGCTTATAGCATTCTCACTGGCATTATTTGGCAGTGTGTTATTTGTTAGCTTGCCGATTTTTGCTGTTGCAATGTCAGCATTATTTTTGATCGGGACCGCCATGGCTCTATTGCAAGTGGCAATTAATCCGTTACTTAGAGCCAGTGGTGGCTCTAAACATTTTGCGGTTTTTTCGGTCGCAGCCCAGTTAATGTTTGGTGGTGCAGCGACCTTATCACCGCTGGTATATAGCGCGCTTGTTAAAGCAGATTCACAAGCACAGAGCCAAAACTGGTTATTGCAATTAGTACCCGCCGATATGACTTGGCTAAGTATGTACTTATTATTTGCACTGTTATGCACAGTGATGTTGGTGGTTATTAGCGTGTTACCGATAAAACACAACACCCAAGCAGAAAATCCGCAACAAGGCAGTATCAAACAAAGCTTACAATTATTTAAAGACCCCACCGTGATCAAGTTCTTTTTTGCCATCGTGGCTTATGTGGCGCTTGAGCAAGGAGTGGCTAATTCAATTTCAGTATTTTTACAAACCTATCACCAACTTGACCCAAATACAGGCGGAGCACAGATAGTGAGTCAGTTTTGGCTATCACTGACATTAGGCTGCTTATTGGGCATCGTGCTGTTAAAACTCTTTGATGCTAAACATGTGTTACTTACTTTTAGTGTTGGTGCGGTGGTTAGTCTATTTACCGCATTATTTGCACATACTGAGCTGGCATTATGGGCGTTTCCTGCGGTTGGGTTTTTCTTATCAATTATGTGGTCGGTGATATTTTCGTTGGCATTAAACTCAGTTGCAAAAGGGCATGGCACTGTATCTGGTATTTTATGCACAGGGATTGTCGGCGGTGCATTTGCCTCGCCTATTATTGGTGCGGTGAGTGAGCTTACAGGTAGCTTACAAATATCACTATTACTGCTGTTAATGCCGCTTGGTTATATTTTTAGTGTCGGTATTTGGGCTAACCCACTGGTTGCTAATCACACGCTTAAAAGTAATCCACAGACAGCAAAGCTTGCTGAAAGTAACTAATGACAAAAGAGGTTGTAATGTCACAAACTTTATTATGTGTTGACCTTGGTGGCACCAAAGCGCTGGTCGCAAAAGTAACCGCAACAGGTGTAATAGAAAAACGCTATTTTGATGTGGACGGCTCAGCAAGTAAGCAGCAAACAAACGACTTTTTATGTCGAATCATCAAGCAAGTGGTTGATAATACTTGCATTGGTATCGTCGTAGGTGTACCTAGCATGGTGCTGATGGAAACTGGCGAAGTGATCGAAACGGTTAATATCCCCAATTGGAAAAATGTGCAGTTAAAGCAGCTATTAAGCACACATTTTAAACTGCCCGTACGGGTGCATAATGATGCAAATTGTTTTGCTATGGGAGAATTTACTCAAGGTAATTTTAAATCAGATACGAATTTAATTGGCATTTGCTTAGGCACTGGACTTGGCGCCGGGCTGGTGCTTAATGGTCGATTATATACGGGTAAGCACTCAGCCGCAGGAGAGTTTGGCAGTTTTAGTTATTTACAAGGGATTATTGAGCACTTTACCTCTGGGCAGTTTTTTATTAATCAAGGTACAACGGGCAAGCAAGCTTACCAAGAGGCATTGGCAAATGACGCACACGCACAACGTTTATTTGATGAGTTTGGCAAGCATCTCGCTCATGCAATAAACCATGTGATACTCGCGTTTGACCCTGACGTTATTGTACTAGGTGGCTCTGTTGCACAATCATCAGCGTGCTTTTTACCTAGTTTGCATATTCAGTTAGCTAAGTTAGTTAACCCAGTTATTTTGCAGTCGTTAGATATTCGTATTAGTGAGCTTGGCGACGATGCTCCATTATTTGGCAGCCATGCGTTATTTATAAACGACATGGCTTATGAGCAATCGTTGGGAGCTAGCTATGCGTAAAATTATATTATTGGTGCTTGCCATATGTCCGGCTGCAGTTTTTGCTAAAGCACCATCGCAGACTGAGTTAGATACCCTCGCGCAGCAGTTATCGGTAAAATATGAGTTACTTTCGGCAAAGCCCGATACTTGCCCTGCACCTCATCAAAAGCAGTGTTACTTATCGCGTTTGACGTTCAGCACACCTTTTGATGCAAACAGTCAACAGTGGTCAATTTATTTTAGTCAGCTAATGCCAATTTATAGCACTGACTCGTCGCAGTTTACCATTACGCATATCAATGGCGATTTACACCAAATAAAGCCCACCATGGCATTTGCCGGATTTAAACAAAATACGCCGATAAGTATAGAGTTTTATAGTCAAGAATCGCAAATTACTCGCGCTGAGTTTATGCCTAATTACATGTTGGCAAGTGCGGGTTTAACAAGCCGAGTTATTAACAGTACTAAAACCTCAATTGATCCTGACACTAAGCTAGAGTTACAACCATATTTAGCACCATTTTTAACCTATGAACAACTACAAACGAGTAACGACGATGCGACACCATGGATGGATGCGGAGTATTTATATGAAAGTGAGTCTCGGCCTATATTAAATACGCCACCGCTGAGCTTGATCCCAAAGCCGGTCGCTTTAACTTTATTATCGGGTGAGGCTGTAGATTTAAGCCAAGGCCTAAATCTACAGCTAGCGAATGATATTGATCAAGTACAACTTACAGCGGCAATAGCACGCTTAGCACGTTTTGGTATTAAGCAGCATAGCCAAGGGATTAAAACCACGCTCAAGTTAGATTTAGCAGCTGATAACCCAGAGGCTTACACGTTAAAAATTCAACATGAGCAAATAACGATTAGCGCAACGAGTTCTGCAGGGGTATTTTATGCGTTGCAGAGCATCGCAGGGTTAGTCAGCCTTGATAATTTAACTATCCCAGCACTTAATATTACTGATGCGCCGCGTTATGAATTTAGAGGCATGCACATTGATGTAGCACGCAATTTTCGTTCAAAAACATTTATTTTAAATACCATAGAGCAAATGGCCGCCTATAAGCTTAATAAATTACACTTACATTTAGCGGATGATGAAGGCTGGCGATTGGCTATTAACGACTTACCAGAGCTTACGGAAGTCGGTGCCAAGCGTTGCTTAGATTTAACCGAACAGCGTTGTTTGTTACCACAGCTAGGCGCAGGACTTGATAGTCAATCAGCGGTAAATGGTTACTACAGCCAGAATGACTATATTGAAATATTAAAATATGCTCAAGCGCACTTTATTGAAGTGATCCCATCACTTGATATGCCAGGGCATTCGCGCGCGGCAATTGTTGCAATGGAGGCAAGGTTCAACCGTTTAATAGGCCAAGGCAAAAGCGTACAGGCGCTTCAGTATCGTTTAGTCGAACCCGCTGATAAAACTCAGTACAGTTCAATCCAGCATTATCAAGATAACACCTTAAATGTTTGTTTAGAATCGACTTATCAATTTATCGATAAAGTGCTCGATGAAGTAAACGCATTACATGTGCAAGCCGGTGTGCCTCTTAAAACTTACCATATTGGCGCCGATGAGACGGCTGGTGCGTGGGTTGACTCTCCAAGCTGTCGGCGTTTGCAAAACCAACAACCGGCGCTGCATTCATTTAATGGCTATTTTATTGAAAAAGTGAGTAGCCTAGTTGCTAAAAAAGGCTTTAAAGTGGCCGGATGGAGCGACGGTATGAACGACGTTACGCTAAAGAGCATGCCAGCAAATGTGCAGTCAAATGCGTGGGCAACGCTGAGCGATGGTGGGCATGAGGTTGCGCATCGTCATGCTAACCAAGGCTGGGATGTGGTGTTATCAAGCCCGGATGTAACTTATTTTGACTTCCCATATCAGTCGCATCCGCAAGAGCCCGGGAATCACTGGGCGAGTCGCGCGATTGACAGTAAAAAAGTGTTTGAGTTTATGCCGGATAATTTGCCTGCGCATGCTGAAATTTGGCGTTCGGTAAACAATCATGATTACAGTGCTGATGATCGTAAAACGATGCGCACAAAACCTTTTATTGGTTTGCAAGGGCATTTATGGTCAGAGCTCATTCGCAGTGACAGGCAAGCTGAGTACATGTTATATCCACGGTTATTAGCGCTTGCAGAGCGAGCTTGGCATAAAGCGCCATGGGAATTAGATTATAACGGGCAAGGCGCTAAGTATGATCAAAATACAGGCCATTTTAATACAACGCTTAAGCAACAAAAAGCAGCTGATTGGCAGCGTTTTGCGGCGTTAGTTGGCTTTAAAGAATTTGCAAAGCTAGAGCAAGCAGGGCGCTTTTATCGTTTACCTAGCGTAGCTGCACAACAACAAAGTGAAGGCTTAGATGCATTTACTTTGTATCCGGGGATTGTCATCGAATATCAAAATAGTCTTGGCAATTGGCTCATTTATGATGATGAAAATAAAGCCACTAATGTAAAGCAAGTTCGTACGCTTTCTCAAAGAGGTATCCGTAAAGGGCGATCATTGGCGGTGAAATAAAAGCCTTTTAAGCGTTGCTTATTATAAAGCCTTATAACAAACAGGGTCGATTTTTTGCTTTTTAAAAATGATAGCGCTGTCATTTTTGTTGGTGTATGATTAATTTAATGTAATAAAAATGATTTTAGGATTGCAGCGCCTTGGTTTATAGAGCTTTCACGGCGTAATGCTAAAATAATTAATTAAAATAAACTGTTGAGATAAATTTATGGAAGCAACTGTCGAGTGTGAAGCAAACACTAAACATAGTATTTGGCTACCAATGACATTGGCAGGCTCAATGTTTTTCATTCTAGGTTGTATAACTTGGCTAAATGGCGCTATTACACCGTTTTTACAGCAAATGTTGGTGTTATCGCCACTGCAAGCCTCGTTTATTATTTCCTCATTTTATATTGCCGTAACAGTCGCTGGCATCCCATCTGCAATGCTTATTAAGCGTGTAGGTTACAAAAATGGTATGGCAATTGGCTGTGCAGTAATGGCCGCGTCAGCCTTGATGTATATTCCTGCCGCTAAAATGCAGATGATTGAAATATTTTTATTCGCACAGCTAATGATAGGTGTTGGGCAAACAATCCTACAAACAGCGGTAAATCCGTATGTTGTTAAAATGGGATCTGAAAAATCAGCGGCAGTTCGTGTATGTATTATGGGCTTACTGAATAAATTTGCTGGGGTTATCGTGCCTGTTATTTTTGCTGCCGTTGTTGTCAGCGGTGTAGTCGCTGATGGTGAGCAATTATCACAACAGCAAAAAGATGCGATGGCGAATAGTCTTATTTTACCTTATATGGCAATTGCAGGTTTGATCTTTGCGTTTGCAGCATTTGCTAAATTTTCATCGCTACCTGATTTGGTTTTTGAAGAGTCTGAAGGTAATGGTAAAGGCGAAGTAAAAGAAGCACTAAAACATCCTCACCTAGTGCTGGGTGTAATTGGTATTGCCTTATATGTTGCTGTTGAAGTGATTGCCGCAGATACCATTGGCTCTTACGCATTACAGATTGGGATTGCCGATTACTCAGTGATGACCTCATACACCATGGCGTGCATGTTGGTTGGTTATGCCATTGGTATTGCACTTATTCCCCGTTTTATGTCGCAGCAAAATGCGCTCGTTATGTCTGGGCTTGCAGGTATTGTAACTGTACTTGCAGTAATAATGGGAAGTAACGACTCATTTATTCTTGCTAACATATTATTAGTACCATTTGGTGGCCCTGAGCTGCCAGATCCATTGTTATGTATTGCCCTACTTGGTTTTGCCAATGCCATGGTGTGGCCGGCAATATGGCCGTTAGCATTAACTGGCTTAGGTCGTTTAACTGGCACTGCATCCGGTTTACTTATTATGGGTATTGCAGGTGGTGCATTAGGCCCATTACTGATTGGTTTAGGTAACGCAGCAGGCTTAGGTGCGCAAGGTGCTTACGCCTTGATGATCCCAAGTTACTTATTCATCTTATTCTATGCGCTTAAAGGCCATAAAATGAGAAGTTGGAAGTAGATTAAAGTTGGCGAGAGTAAAGTTAGCTCGTTAAGAAAGTTTGTAAGTGAGCAAAAGCGCGATTTATAACACATCGCGCTTTTTCTTTTTTAATCAGTGTTTATTTAATTTCATACTGAGCCAACAACTTATCGACTTCATCTAATTTAAGCTTCAAGTCGCCATATACTTCTGGACAGTCGTTGTAAAAGCAGAGGTTTTCTCTAAAGTGTTTATTAACAAGCACTGCTTTCTCAATAATCTCTTTATTACTCACTATTCCTTGCTGCAGCTTCTCTACTAAAAGACGAATGTAACAGCTTGCTATATCATTCGCCTCCATAGCATTGTGTTTACATTTTAAAATATAATTTTGAAAGTGTGGAAAATAAAGATTAAAAAGTGGTGGAGTGATTTTCCTTAGCTCACTGGCGCTCTCAATAACACTCATATCAAACGTTACGAATATCTGTTGCTCCGTACGATTAAAAAAGTCTTGTTTGGCATACTTTACGTCAGGTGAAGCGTCGGGCATGGTGATGCATTCATCCCATAAAGCCTCAAGGTCTAATTCAGTTTCCATCAAATCTACTCCTAGAAAATGAGCTGCAATATGCAGCTCATGAAAATATAGTTATTTTATTCTACAGACGATGCCTGTTATTACTTTTGCAATTCCTCTACCAGAACCTTTACATTGCGACTTTTCTTTTTCTCTTTGGTTTTGATATTTATTTTTTTACTTCCCTGTGTTTTACAGCCCTTTCATAAACTTGTCTGTGGTTTTTAGCAATATTTTTAATTTGTTTTATTTTCTTAGCATGCCGACCAGGCTGCCATTTATCGTCCCATTTCTAGTAGTTGGTAGTTGGTAGTTGTTTGCTATTAGATTTTGAAATTAAATTGATGTGTGAATACTAGTATTAATTGAACTGTAATGAATACAAAGCAAAAAGCCGTGCTTGATTTAACAAACACGACTTTTATAATTTTAGCCTTTAGCCTTTAGCCT